>JBPCXK010000027.1:0-2818 GCA_051008635.1 Gammaproteobacteria bacterium | reverse complement strand
CCTCGACAAGGCCAGTCTGGAGGCTGAAAAACATCTGGCCACGATGACAGACGAACTGAAGGCAACCAACAAACGGCTGGCTGACATCTTTCGACAGATGGATAAGCTGCGGCGGCAAGCCGCATGAGCCTCGTCACGGAAATACTGGATCGTCTGTCCGGTGTCGCAATCGTGCGTGAACAGTTGAGTGAGACGACCCGCAACGTCGACAAGCTCGGACTATGGTTGCTCGATCACGAAAAGCGGCTGGCCACGCTGGAAGTCGAATCGAAACTGCTTCCCGCAAAAAAAACAAAGAAGCGCAAGCGCTGATTGCTCACCCACAATCCCCGCTCCCGTTCAGCGCTTCTTCCCTCTTTTCGTCATCCAGGTTGCCGATGTCTTCGACTCGTGCGTAGAAGCGTTGGTAATCGCCAGCGCAGTTTTTCAGCAAACGGGTGAACGCAGGCACATGCTCACGGTAGGTGGCGATGGCGGCGAGCTTGGCGTTATTGATCGGCTCGTTGAACCAGCGGTCGTAACCCGTGTAGCCGCCCCAGCTCGTCTTTAACTCCCGATAATCCTCGCGCATCCGTTCGATGAGCGCCGCCTTTTGCTCACGCATTTCGGCCTCATCGACGTCTGTTGCGTAAAGCGCCTCGAGTCTGACGCGCCAGCTCTCGACCAGATCCAGAAAACCTTCGCGGTAGCTGCGCGAGAGATCGTAGCTGTCTATGGTTACGGCCGAATCCTTGCGCTCCAGCCAGACCCGGACACCCGCCTCCTCGACAGCGACCGCAAATCCTTCGTTAAACGCGGTGTCGTCCTGGACATAGACCTGCTGATGCGCGAGCTCGTGAAAAACCAACCCCGCCAGACGCACCTCACCGCTGCCGAACATGGTGTTTAACAAAGGATCGTCGAACCAGCCCAGCGTGGAGTAGGCCGTCGACCCCGCCACATGAACGTCCAGACCCTCTGCGCGCAAATCATCGGCGAACGCGTTGGCGGCCTCCTCCCTAAAATAGCCGCGGTAGGCAACGCAACCGGCGATGGGAAAGCACCAGTTCCTGGTTTGCAGGGAAAACTTCGGCGCGGCGAAGACATTCCACACCGCGTAGGGTCGCCCGAGATCGACATAACTGCGATAGCTGCCGTTGTCCGGCAGACCGAGCTCGAGGCTCGCGAAATCGCGAATCTCCCGCGCCATGACAAGCTGACTCTTGAGGTCCGGCGTGCTCTCGGGATCGCTCAGGAGCTCGTCAACCGGCTCGCGCGCCGCCATCAGCGCGAGATGACCGCGAGCGGACTGCGCGTAATAAGGGAGGTTGCTGCACGCGGAGACCACGAGTAGCCCCGCCGCGGCTATGAGGATCAAGCGCCAATGTCTCATCGACGCGAAAGATATCACGGCTCCTGCCGCAGGCGGAAACCATTGAAGTTAAAGGCGCAAACGGCCAGAGTAACTGCCATGGAAACCTATCTTGTTGGTGGAGCGGTGCGCGACAAACTGCTGGGGCGCGACGCCTCGGAGCGCGATTGGGTGGTCGTGGGCGCTACCCCTCAAGAAATGAAATCGTTGGGTTACAAGCAGGTCGGCGCGGACTTCCCTGTGTTTCTGCATCCCGACACGCACGAGGAGTACGCCCTGGCGCGCACCGAGCGCAAGACCGCGCCCGGCTATCACGGGTTCAGTTTTGACGCCGATGCCCGCGTCACGCTCGAGCAAGACCTCGTGCGCCGCGACCTGACCATCAATGCGCTGGCCGAAGACGAGCGCGGACAGCTCATCGACTACCACGGCGGACAACAGGACTTGCAGAATCGTGTGTTGCGTCATGTGTCCCCGGCTTTCGCTGAGGACCCGGTGCGGATTCTGCGCGTGGCGAGATTCGCGGCGCGCTTCCAGCCGCTCGGGTTCACCGTCGCGGAATCGACGAGGACGCTGATGCGCGCAATCGTTGACAATGGCGAGGTCGATGCCCTGGTCCCAGAGCGTGTTTGGCAGGAACTGGTGAAGGCGCTGGGCGAGGAAACGCCGACGGAATTCTTTCAGGTACTACGCGAGTGCGGCGCGCTCGAACGCCTTTTCCCGGAAATCGACCGCCTGTTCGGCGTGCCGCAACCACCCGAGTATCACCCGGAAATCGATACCGGTGTGCACACCATGCTCGTGCTGACCGAGGCTGCAAAGTTGTCAGATGATATCGAAGTCCGCTTCGCGGCGTTGATCCACGATCTCGGCAAAGGCACGACACCACGCATGGAATGGCCGAGCCATCGCGGTCACGAGCAACGCGGTGGTGAGCTGGTCAGGGATCTGTGCGCGCGGCTGAAATCGCCCAAGGCTTATCGCGAGCTCGCTCGTCGTGTCGCGGTCTACCATCTGCGCTGCCATCGCGCGCTGGAGTTGAAAGCCAGCACCGTATTGAAAACGCTCGAGGCGCTCGATGCCTTCCGGCGCGCCAGAGTTTTCGAGCAGTTTCTGCTCGCCTGCGAGGCGGATTTTCGCGGCCGCACCGGTTTCGAGACAAGGCCGTACCCGCAAGCGTCGTTCATGCGCGCGGCGCGGGCGGCGGCGCTGAATGTGGACGCAAAGTCGCTCGCCGAAACCGGTTTGAGTGGCGAGGCAATTGCGCAGGCCATTCGCGAGCGACGGATCGGGGCGATAAAGGAGGCTAAAGGGAACTTCAGATAGCTCCAGCCCGCATATCTCACCACGGGGCGAGATGATCGCGCAGAGATTTGATTTCACAAGGCATTTTCTGAAACGAGGAATACAGGTCGTATTTCCGAGAAGAAGAAAATGCGTTGTGGAACCAAAGATCAAGCCAGCGCC
>JBPCXK010000026.1:0-4776 GCA_051008635.1 Gammaproteobacteria bacterium | reverse complement strand
TTGATCTTTGATTCCACAACGCATTTTCTTCAGTCGGAAATACGACCTGTATTCCGCTCCTTCAGAAAATGCCTTGTGAAATCAAATCTCGGCGCGATCATCTCGCCCCGTGGTGAGAAATGCGGGCCAGACCTGTTATCTGAATATCTCCAAGGGCGGACGCAGAGCGTTGATCTCAATCAATAATCAACCCGCGGAGGACAGCATAATGTTCTCGGAAATTCGATTCCGAGGCAATAGATATGAATCACTACGCTGCGACGCGAGGTAACCTTCCGACGAGCGCACGGCCGCCGTGCTATAAGCCCGGATGCAGCAGTAATTGCGCTAACGGTTATAGCTGCCACGAAAGGCTTATGGGGGAGACTAATCTGATTTCATGGCCGAAGTTGGCGTTGGCCGTTTTTTTCATTGCCGCGATCTTGGTGGCGGTGCTTTGAGCTCCTTGATGGGCGCCTCGACGCCTTTGAAGTGTCCGGCATACGAGGGCTCCGGATAGGCACACCAAACGCGGATGGTTTCGTAACTTACCGGAGATGCCGCGCCGATTGATGCGGCAATGCCGGTGGTGCGCCGGTGACCGTTCGCCTGGTCAAGGGCGCAAACCTAGCCCGCAATTCTCACCACGGGGCGAGATGATCGCGCAGAGATTTGATTTCACAACGGATTTTCTGAAGGAGCGGAATACAGGTCGTATTTCCGAGAAGAAGAAAATGCGTTGTGGAATCAAAGATCAAGCCAGCGCCGTCATCGTGGTGAGATATGCGGGCTAGTCTTGTGCATTCTCAGATCCCCGCGCTCACGGACGCAAGTTGCCTTTGAAGTACGTCGAGTCCCCTTTTTCCTCCGGAATGCCCTCCGAGTCGTACAGGCGCCAAGGTCCGCGCCACGGGCGGGCGCCGATGGGCGACAATCCACAGTCGTAGCAAGTGCCGGGTCCGCCTTGATGAACAACGCGGATTCGCCCAAAGTGAGTGCATGGCCTCCATCTATGATCTCAAACCCGCGTTCCAGAACCTGCTGCGCCCGCTGACCGAGCGGCTGGCGCGCGCAGGTATCACCGCCAATCAGGTGACCGTGGCAGCGGCGATACTTTCGTTTGTCGCTGGCGCGATTATTTTCGCATTCCCCGATAAACGCTGGCCGTTGCTGCTGATCCCGCTCGTGCTGTTTTTACGCATGGCCCTGAACGCCATCGACGGTATGCTCGCACGCGAGCACGAGATGAAAACGCCGCTCGGCGCGATTCTCAACGAGCTTGGCGACGTGTTCTCAGACTGCGCGCTGTATCTGCCGCTGGCGGTTGTGCCCGGTATCGACGCGCGTCTGATCGTGGTGGTCGTGATCCTGGCCGTGATCAGCGAGATGACCGGCGTGCTCGGCGTGCAGACCGGCGCGGACCGCCGCTACGACGGCCCCATGGGCAAGAGCGATCGCGCGTTCGTGTTTGGTACTTTGGGGGTGCTTCTCGGGCTGGGGCTCGCTGCGGGTATGTGGGTGCACATCGTGCTGGGGATCGTTGTGGTGTTGCTCGCGCTTACTATTTTCAACCGGGCTCGCTCAGCATTGCATGGCAGGGTTTGCTGAACTACAATCAACTTCAAGTTGAAGTTAAATTGACAGGTTGAATCGATGAAAACCGTCTCGATGCTCGAGTTTCGCAATGATGCAGAAAAAATCATCCGGCAAGTACAGAAGGGGCAGCGCCTGGTGTTGACCTACCGGGGGAAACCAGTGATTCGACTGGAGCCCGTACAAGAGCGCTCCCCAGCCGAGGATGATCCCTTCTACAAACTGTACGAGCACGCCGACAGTCAGGGTACAGCGTTAACTAACAGCGAAATGGATGAGATTGTGTATGGCCGCTGAGACGTTCGTCGATACCAGTGGATTTTACGCGGTACTTGTCAAGCGGGACGACCAACACGAAAAAGCTTCTGATTTGATGCGCAAGGCCGCGGAACAGCGTGCGCGATTTATCACCACAGACTATGTCCTTGATGAAACGGCAACGTTGCTCAAAGCACGGGGGCATACACATTTGCTGAAGACTTTCTTTGACGGCGCCGTTCAGTCTGCTGCTTGCCGCGTAGAGTGGACAGACTCCGATCGCTTCATCGAGACCATGTCTTTTTTTCTCAAATACGCCGATCATGGATGGTCGTTTACTGACTGCTTGAGTTTTCGGGTGATGAAGAGTCTGCGGCTCCAGCAGGCGCTAACCAAAGATAGTCATTTTCAAGAAGCGGGATTCTCGGCTTTACTCAAAGCCTAATACTTTTGTTGTGCGCACAGCACAGCTCGCGGAACCTCACGGGCGATGCCATTCGACTTGAACGTCAAACCGAACGTGCTGTGGACCTTCGCCGGTATTTTTTGCCTGCTGATCGTCGCCTCGCTCGTGCTGATGGTTCTTCGGCAACGAAACCCCGACAAGGACTACACCGAACTTCGCCAACGCATCAACTCCTGGTGGATCATGGTCGGTGTGTTTGCGTTTGCTATCTCACTCAGCCGCACGGTCTCCGTGGCCTTCTTCGGGCTGGTGAGTTTCCTCGCGCTGAAAGAATACTTTTCGTTGATTCCGACACGCCGCGCGGACCGCCGTGTGCTGTTCTGGGCGTATCTCGCGATCGCCTTCCAGTATTTTTGGGTGTCGGAAGAATGGTATGGCATGTTCATCATTTTCATACCGGTGTACGCGTTTTTGTTTTTGCCGATGCGCATGGTGATCATCGGCGAGACGCACGAGTTTCTGCGTGCGGCGGGGACACTGCACTGGGGATTGATGACGACCGTGTTCAGCATCAGCCATGTTGCGTTCCTGCTCGTCCTGCCGGCAGAAGGCAACCCGCGGGCCGGCGGCGCCGGCCTGGTGCTGTTTCTGGTGGTGTGCACACAGCTCAACGACGTCGCACAGTACCTGTGGGGCAAGATGTTGGGACGGCACAAGGTGATACCCAAGGTCAGCCCCAACAAGACCTGGGAGGGCCTGCTGGGTGGTGTGGCCACGACCACATTGATTGCCATCGGGCTTTCGACCTGGCTCACACCGCTGACGCTTGTTGAAGCCGCCGCGGCTGGTGTGCTGATCGGCCTGAGCGGCTTTGTCGGCGATGTGACGATCTCGTCGTTGAAGCGCGATATCGGCGTGAAGGACAGCGGTAGCCTGCTGCCGGGGCATGGCGGGATTCTCGACCGCATCGACAGCCTCACTTATACCGCGCCGCTGTTCTTTCATTTCACTTACTACTTGCATTATTGACGAGCTCTCATGCGGCCTGCGATGTCTCGGCATACATGTGCACATCGCGCTGTGGGTACGGAATGCTGATGCCCTCGGCATCGAAGCGCTCCTTGATCGCCTGCATGAGATCGAAGTACACGCCCCAGTAGTCTGCGGTCCTGACCCAGGGACGGACGGCGAGGTTGACGCTGTTGTCCGCCAGCTCCAGCACACCGATGGTTGCGGCGGGGCTCTCCAGAAGACGTTGCTCGCTGGCGAGTACGCTCTCGAGCGTGGCCTTGACCTTGTTCAGGTCATCTGCGTAACCCACACCGATAAGCAGATCCATGCGCCGCGTGTCTTTGACGGAGTAGTTGATGATGTTGCCCGCGGTGACCTGCGAGTTCGGGATGATAACCACCTTGTTATCGGGCGTGCGCAGTTGTGTGGTAAATATCTGCAGCTCCTCTACTATACCGCTCGTGCCGGCGGCCTCGATGTAGTCACCGACCTGAAAGGGCCGCAGAACGATCATGATGAACCCCGCCGCGAAGTTGGCCAGCGATCCCTGCAGGGCCAGGCCGATTGCCAGGCCGGCCGCGCCGAGCAAGGCGATGAGCGAGGCGGTCTGCACGCCCAGCTGACCCAACGCGGCAATGACGACAAAGGCGAGCAGCGCGAAGTAGACGATGCTGGCGGTAAACGTCGTCAATATCGGGTCGACCCCTCTTTTCTCCATCACACCGCGACAAAGCCGCCGCAACGCTCTTGCCACCCAGCGCCCGACGACGAAAATCGCGATCGCAGCCACTGCCTTTAGTCCGTAAACCACGACCAACTCCTGGATAGTTGCGATAATGTCTTCCATCTTTGTCTCCGTTTTGAAGTTCGCCACGAAATGATCGGCCAATTGTATCGGGAACGCGCGCAATCATGACAAATTGGTTGGCTAAAGCACTGCGGCTGTTGTTCTTTGCGGTCATCGTGCGGGCCGTGGTGTTGATCGTGCTCGGTCTCAACGTGCGTCACCGCGAGCGCTTGCCCGCAAGCGGACCGGCGGTGGTGGTCGCCAATCACAACAGTCACCTCGACACTATGGTTATGATGACCCTGCTGCCGCTACGCCTGTTGCCGAAAGTCCGCCCCGTTGCTGCGATGGATTATTTTCTCGGTAACGGCAAGGCGCTGGCCTGGTTCGCGCTCAACATCATCGGCATCCTGCCGCTGGCACGCAAAAGAAAGAGTGCTGACGACGACCCACTCGCCGAGTGCGAACGCGCACTGGCGCGCGATGAGATATTGATTTTCTTTCCGGAAGGCTCGCGCGGCGAGCCCGAGCGTCTGTCCGAATTCAAGACCGGGGTCGCGCGTCTTGCCGAGCGCAAACCCAAAGTAGCCGTAACGCCCGTGTTCATGCACGGTCTGGGCAAGTCATTGCCCAGGGGTGAGGCGCTGCTCGTGCCATTTTTCTGCGATGTCTTCGTCGGCGAACGATTGCAGTGGCGCGGGAATGTAGACGAGTACATGCGCGAACTTGAAGCAACCATGGA
>JBPCXK010000025.1:0-3406 GCA_051008635.1 Gammaproteobacteria bacterium | reverse complement strand
GATCACGCGCAGCTCGGAGGTGGATTCCGCATTGAAGCAACGGATGCCCGCGTCCAAGGCCTGGCGAATCTCATCGGCGCGCTTGCCGACGCCGGAAAACACGACCTTGGCCGGGTCGCCACCGGCTGCCATGACGCGCGCAAGCTCGCCGCCGGACACGATGTCGAACCCGGAGCCGAGCCGCGCCATCACGTTCAACACGGCGAGATTGCCGTTGGCCTTGACTGCGTAGCAGATCAGGTGCGCGCGTTTGGCAAACGCATCGTCGAAGGCGCGCCAGTGCCGTTCGATGGTGGCGCGCGAATAGACGTAACAAGGCGTACCGAACTCGGCCGCGATGTCCGACACAGGAGCGCCCTCGGCGTGCAATTCGCCGTTCTTGTACGCGAAGTAGTCCACGTCAGGAGGGTTTCTTTTGCTTCTTCTCTTGCGGATCGGGCAGGTAAAGATCGCCCTTTTGTCCGCATGCAGAGGACATAACCGCGAGGCACAGCACGCAAACGAGCAGCAGGGTGAATTTCAATCGCACGGGCAGATAGACCGGGTCCGGAAAAATGCGGGAGAAAGTATAGCGCAGTCCGATGTAGCATGCCGGAACTTGACCGTACGGGGCGGCTTGCGGATAGTAGCGCCTGCACGACCCTGGACGGATCTGCCTGTTGGAAACAAATATTGTCGCCCTGCTGGTTTTCGCCGCGGGTTGTCTGTTTCTGTTCCTTAGCGCGCGCGGATTCCGCCGTCGCTACCTGCTGCGCGGGATGCGCAACGGAACGTTTGCCGTTTTGTGTTGGATTCTGGCTGCCGCACTGTCCATGGTCGGGCTTAACCTGTACACGTATCAGCGCTTGACCAGCGAGCAACCGGTGGCCGAGCTGTACTTCGAGCAGACATCGCCAAACCAGTTTCGTGCTCGTGTGCGATACGCCGACGGCAGGACGCGAAGCTTCGAGCTGGTCGGCGACGAGTGGCAACTCGACGCCCGAATCCTGAAATGGACTGGACTCGCAGCCGTGCTCGGGTTCGACGCACGCTTTCGGCTGGAACGCATCAGCGGGCGCTTCAACGACGTCGAGCTCGAACGTGTCGCCCGGCGCACCGTATATTCGCTCGCCGACGACTCGGGCCTCGACATCTGGCAGATTGCCCAGGAGCACAAGCGCTGGGTGCCGTGGGTCGATGCGGTTTATGGCAGCGCGACTTATCTGCCCATGGCGGATCGCACACGCTACAGCGTCAGCGCGACCCAATCCGGGCTGATCGCTCGGCCCGCGAACACGCGCGCCAAGGAAACCGTGAACAACTGGCGATAAACATGACCCAAGACTTACTAAGCGTCATCGAGCTGCAGACCGGCGACACGCCCGACGCGGCTGTTATCTGGCTGCACGGCCTGGGCGCCGACGGCAACGACTTCGTACCCGTCGCGCAACAACTCAATCTGCCGGCCGCACTGGCCGTGCGCTTCGTGTTCCCCAACGCCCCGATCCAGGCTGTGACTATCAACGCCGGCATGCCGATGCCCGCATGGTACGACATCGTCACCCTGGGCGAACGCAGCGCGGACGACGAAGCCGGCATTCGCAAATCTGCCGATGCAATCGCGCGGCTCGTGGCGCGAGAGCGCGAACGCGGAGTTGCGAGCGAACGCGTGGTCATTGCCGGGTTCTCGCAGGGTGGAGCCATCGCCCTGCATGCCGGTTTACGCTATCCGGACAGACTCGCGGGCATCATGGCCTTGTCGACTTATTTGCCATTGCAGGAGAAACTCGAAGCCGAACGCAGCGACGCTAATCACTCGACGCCCATCTTCATGGCGCATGGCACAGTCGACCCCACGGTGTTGTTCGAATGGGGCGCGGCCTCACGCGATCTCCTGCGCGAGCTGGGTTATCGCGTGGAATGGCATGAATACATGATGGAGCACGCCGTCAATCCACAGGAAATAGTGGACATTCGTAAGTGGCTTTTGGGCGTGCTTGGTTAAAACACTGCTGACAACTGCTTACTCGGTTTTCGCTGCCTACTCGCGCCGCACAATAGTCCCGCTAACTCCAGCGGCACCAGCGCGTCGAACTGCTCGCGCAGCGCTCCCGGGCCAGTCGGGACGGAAAGCCGGCGATCGTCAGGCCTTGCGCCTTGTACTCCTGGTAAAATCGCGGCATAGCTCGCCATTTGCTAAACTACCGCCTTTTGACCATCCTGGAGAACATGCGATGGGGGAGGTTCGCGCCATATGCACGATAGCCAATGGACTCGACAGTACCATCGTTCCGTTGAAGGTCGATGCATTGGTTGACTCCGGGGCGGTCATGCCCATGCTGGGCCGTGATATTGTCGATAAGCTTGGCGTGACGAGTAACCGCAAGGCGGTAGTGACGCTTGCTGATGATTCCAAGTGCGAAATGGACGTCGCCGGCCCCATCGCAATCACGTTTGGTGATCGCATTGCTCATATGGATTGCCTGGTCGGTCCAGTTGGCGCTGAACCGTTGTTAGGTCAAATTGTCATGGAAATGCTGGACTTGGTGATTGATTGTCAACATCGCACCCTTACGGTACGTCCGGAATCCCCTGCGTATCCATCCTATAAGCTTAAGTAGAGACGCTGTCGGGGTCGCGATCCTCGAACCCCACATCGATCACCTTGGCGACTTGCTCCCTTTTGGCGCAGAGATTCGGGCCCGTTTGAAACATGGTTGCCCGGTTTGCCCGACTTTCGCCTTCCTGGCAATCGCTGCGTTAGACGAAGGCCTCGTATCGGTCGGCTATGGCCGATACGGGAATGTGTCACTTGCGTGGCACGAGGACGCGGCGGCGGATGTTTTCGCCGCCCCCTACATCCACGAGGAGGGCATCAGGATCAAACCTGATGTCCTCCAAAACCTGCTGGCACCGGCGTTCACGCCCGTCCGGGACGACAGTACTGTCGTCCCAGGCGCCATCTCTGAAGAGGAGGCGCTTGCTGTCTTGGACGAGCTGCGCGCGCACCTGCCGCCAGAATTGGCGGACCGGTGCAAGCAGGCCGTCTTCATTTAGCTGCGGCGTCCGTAAGGACGACCGTGGCCGACGAACCCCCCGTGCGCAGCACTGGGGGTTTCGTCTTTCTGGGTCCAACAATCAGCTTAATCCCTTACCGACGTCGATCCTCGCGCGCCCCAGAAAACGATAACCAGCAACGGACTCCGCGGCAAGATTCATCAGCGTCGACGACAACCCGGTATCTCCCCTTCTTCGCGGAGCTGTTACTGGGGCGCGCCACGCAGCCACGCGCGCGGCGACGGCCTGCGCGCGCCGGGTGTCGGCGGCGAGCTGAGCGCGCGGCCCGCAACGCGTTCGAAGGCTAGCAGCGTTTACAACACCCCTTCGATAGCGTCGCGAACCCGTTGGTCGTCGGGGTTCGTGGCGG
>JBPCXK010000024.1:0-4643 GCA_051008635.1 Gammaproteobacteria bacterium | reverse complement strand
CACAATGAGGATGCGTTTGTCCGCGAGCTCGACGCCAGGATTGCTCACCAGATCACGCACGAGACCAACACCGTCAGTGTTGTGCCCGGCAAGCGCGCCATCCGGGCGCATCTCGACAGTGTTGACCGCAACGGCGCGGCGCGCCTGCGCCGAGCACTCATCGCACATGCGCCAAGCCTCTTCCTTGAACGGCACGGTAACGTTGAACCCCTTGAATCCTTTGTCGCGAAGCGTGTGAACGGTGTCGGCAAAGCCGCCCAACGACCCGAGCACCGCCTCGTAACGCAAATCCTCGCCGGTTTGCTCGGCGAACTTCGCGTGAATGAAGGGTGACTTGCTGTGGTTGATGGGGTTGCCAACCACGGCGTAGCGGTCCATCAGCGCGGTGTCATTTGAGCCACTGCGCAGCCTGTTTGGCGAAATAGGTCAACACACCGTCAGCGCCCGCGCGTTTGATGGCGGTAAGGGCCTCGAGCACACAGGCGCGTTCGTCCAGCCAGCCGTTGGCGGAGGCGGCTTTTAACATCGCGTACTCGCCGCTCACCTGATACACGAAGGTCGGCGCTTTGAACTCGTCCTTGACACGACGCACGATGTCGAGATACGGCAGGCCCGGCTTGACCATGATCATGTCGGCGCCCTCCGCCAGGTCGAGCGCCGCTTCGCGCAAGGCTTCATCCGTGTTCGCCGGATCCATCTGATAGCTGTACTTGTTGCCGCCGGCGAGGTTGCCGGCGGAACCAACGGCGTCGCGAAACGGGCCGTAGAAACTGGACGCGTATTTGGCCGTATAGGCGAGAATACGGGTGTTGGTGTAGCCCTCGCGCTCGAACGCCTCGCGGATGGCGCCGATACGCCCATCCATCATATCCGACGGCGCGACGACGTCGGCGCCGGCGGCGGCGTGCGAGAGCGCCTGCTTGGCGAGCACTTCAACGGTATCATCGTTGACGACGTAGCCCTCGTCGTTGAGCAGCCCATCCTGGCCGTGCGCCGTAAACGGATCCAGCGCGACGTCGGTGATCACGCCGAGCTCGGGCAACGCTTCCTTGAGGCTGCGCACCGCGCGCGGCACCAGCGCGGCCGAATTGTATGCCTCGCGTGCATCTTCGGTCTTTTTCTCCAGCGGCGTAACCGGAAACAGAGCCACCGCCGGCACGCTGAGCGCAGCGAGCTGCTCGACGTCGCGCAACAACTCATCGATCGACACGCGCTCGACCCCCGGCATGGACTCGACCGGCTCGCGTTTGTTTTTGCCTTCGACAACGAAAAGCGGGCAAATCAGGTCGTCAACCGTCACACGATGCTCACGCATCAGACGCCTGGAGAACTCATCTGCCCGCATACGCCGCGGGCGCGTGTGCGGGAACTTACCCGGATAATCTGTCATGACGATGTCCCTGCTCTCTTAACCGACTGAATCACAAGACGAAAAACTGAACTTCGAAGCGCCTTGGCGCAACCTGCCGGCTAAGACTTCGGTTGGCGCGCCAATCGCACGCCTGCGGTAGCAACTGTGTAGATTGTAGACCAAGAGTCGAGGGGACCGAAATCAGGCCGCGCAGACGACCGGGGATCAAATCGCATGTCGCTTATCTTGCTCCTTTCGAACACCCGCGCGGCACAAATGTTGCCGCTGATGGCATCTGCTAGAATAAACACAGTACCAGCCCGCAGCCACCAGCGATTGGCGTGATAATCGCGCAGAGCATTGACTCTGCAAGGGATTTCCTGAAGAAGCGGCAGAGGGCGGTATGTCCGAGAAGAAGAAAATTCCTTGTAAAATCAAGGATAAACCAGCGCCGCCAACTCGGTGACGGATGCAGACCGGGACATGAGCGATGTGGAACCCATGCACGATGCCGGCCGGACATCAACAGGGTCACACCAGGACTCACAAGGCGCCGACCAAAGAAGGAAAACATGCTTAAAGTCTTACTCGTCGAGGAGTCAACGACCCTGCGCACCATTATTGCCCGGGCGCTGATTACGGCCAACATCCAGTTCATCGAACTCAACGACTATCAATCGGCTCTTGACACGCTGCGCGACGAAACGGCATTGGAGACCATTGGTGGCGTGGTCGTCGGCTGGACTCACTATCCACAAGCACAGGCCCGGGCCCTGCTCGACGAGCTGCAACAACCCCAACATCGCCAACGCACGGTCATCGTGCTTGCGAACAAACCCGGAGAGCTCGATTGGCAGGCCCGCAACCCCGGCACTATCGTAAAAGCCTGGAGCAATTACGACGAAGCCGTGATCGAGCTCAGCGCAACCGTGGCGATGGATGTATCGGCGAACGACGAGCAACTCGAGCCTGCGGCCCCGTCGGAACTCGCGCCGCGGGCGCTGATCGTCGAGGACTCCATCAGCGTTCGTGAACAGTACCGGCGCTTGCTGTCGCAGAACGGCTTCTGTGTCGAGACCGCCAGCAGCGGGGAAGAGGCAGTGACACTCGCGATGAATGGGGATTTCGATCTCGCTATCGTCGACTACTACATGCCGAACGACAACGGCAGTGTACTGTGCAAGCAGCTCAAGGAGAATCCGGCAACCGCGCACATGCACAGCATTGTAGTCACGGCCAGCGAGGAGGACGCGATAGTTCAGGAATGCCTGAATGCGGGCGCTCTGGAGTGTTGGCTCAAAACCCAGTCACAGGTCTTGCTGGTTTGCCGGCTGCGAGCGATTGCCGAGCTCATCAACTCGCAGAAGCGTTTCGCGCGGGGCTGTTCGCGGCTCGAGGCCATTCTCGGCGCGGTAGGCGAATGTGTATACGGCGTCGACATTGAAGGTGTCGTCACGTTCGTCAACGCGGCCGCGCGGCGGGCGCTGGGATTCGACGACGCTCTTGAGATCGTCGGACAGTCGGCCCATGCGCTTCTTCACCCGGTAAACCCGCAAGGCGCGCCTGTCGCGAGGGAATACTGCAGCCTGCACCGAACCTATACCAGCGGTTGCGAACGCGTT
Source organism: Gammaproteobacteria bacterium (assembly GCA_051008635.1). Classification (GTDB taxonomy): domain Bacteria; phylum Pseudomonadota; class Gammaproteobacteria; order JBPCXK01; family JBPCXK01; genus JBPCXK01. The sequence continues at coordinate 1,670 of JBPCXK010000024.1, read as the reverse complement.
GCCTTCGAGCAAGTGTTCAAGCGGCATGATGACGAGATCATCACGACCGAGTGCACCGTCTTTCCATTGTTCATGGACGGCGCCCGGGAGGGCGCCACAATCGCTTTTCACGACATCTCGAATCGCAAGGCGCGTGAAACCGCACTACGCGAACAGGCGCTGCAGGATCCACTGACCGGGCTCGCCAACCAACGCGTGCTGAAGCACGAGCTCGCCATGGAAATCGACCGCGAACACGATTCAGGCAAGTGCAGCGCGCTCGTGTACATCGATCTCGACTATTTCAAGCAATTCAACGATAACGCTGGCCACGCGACGGGCGATCGTGTGCTGGCTACGCTCGCACTCAAACTCGGCGAACGGTTACGGAAGTCGGATTTGCTGGCGCGTGCCGGCGACGACCAGTTCGCCGTTATCCTCAGAAAAATCATGGTCGATGACGCCATGGCAATCGCGGAAGGTTTGCGCAGGCTGATAGAGCAATGCTCGTTTCGCACGCGCGACGCCACACATAAGATCACAGCCAGCTGCGGGCTGGTGTTACTGGCCGGCATGAGCGCAGCGGAGGCGCTGATGCGCGCCGACCTCGCCTGCCAGATCGCCAAACGCAGAGGCCGCAATCGCACCCAACGCTACAAGCAAACGTTCGAACAAGCGGCGATGCCGGATCTGGAACTGGGTTGGCTAAGCCGCCTGCGCCAGGCGCTGCGCGACGATACGTTCGAGCTGCACTACCAGCCGGTCATGGCGATGGCGCGGCTCAAGCTCGACGAACTACCGGCCGAGGATGGCGCGCTGTGGGCATTGCAGGGTGAACGCCAGGCGCACTACGAGGTATTGCTACGGCTGCAAGACGGCAACGGCGAGCTGATTCAGCCGCAAGAGTTCGCGCGGGCGGCGGAACGATTCGATCTGATGCACGAGATCGATCGCTGGGTCGTAAACGCCGCAGTCGCCAGACTCGCTGGCAAAGAGCGACAACATCGCGGGCTTTCATTCTCCGTCAATCTGTCCCCCTACAGTATATGCGACAGCCAGTTTGCCGAGCTGATCGAGTCTCTGGTCGCTCAGTTTGGCATTAACCCGCATCGGCTGGTCTTCGAGATCGCCGAAGCCGGCGTGATCGACAATATCGCGGCGTTGCACGGCGTGATGACGCCGCTGGTGGAGCTGGGTTGTCAATTTGCACTCGACGGCTTCGGAACGGGTTTCAGCACTTTCACGCAACTCGAGCGGCTGCCAGTCGACTACGTAAAGCTGAACCAGACGCTGATAAGGGGGCTGACAACCAGCTCCGCGAATCGGGCGATCGTCACCGCGATGAACGACGTCGCGCACTCGCTCGGCATGCGCACAGTGGCGCCTGGCGCGGAAAACGCTGAGACCTTGCGGTTGCTCAAAGTGTGCGGTGTGGACTACGCACAAGGGTTTTACATCGCCAGACCCGCGGCAAGCATCAATGGTAGCGTGCCTGAACCGTCCACAATGGCCGGCGATTTAGTACCTTACCAGTGAAATCCTGGACAAATTTCTCCGCCGGCGATCGCGCAGGAGTGAGGCGGACTTTTCCACGCCTTGTCCACGGCCGCGCGCCTCACACGCCGGCGTTGCGGTGGGCAAGGGGTGGTAAAGTCCGCCGTTGAGGGGGCACAGGTTTGGTTCCGGCTAGG
>JBPCXK010000023.1:0-12809 GCA_051008635.1 Gammaproteobacteria bacterium | reverse complement strand
GATCGAACATCACGAACAGGATGTTGGGGCGCTTGCTGGCCATGGCCATTCCTTCGAGTTATGCGATGGCGAAGGATATCACCGCTACGGTGCGGGGTGTCTTGGTGGAAGAGGGCTTTGCAGGAACGGCCATACGATAAGAACTTTTCTGATCTCCTCCTCACTCTGGCATGAGGGGATGGGGGAGGCAGCCACGAACAATTCATTGTTGTGCAAGCAGATGCATCGCGGCTGAAGAGGATGTCGTAAAAGTCAACGACAGCATCTGTCGGAGCGGCTGAAGCCGCTCATACAGTCGAATTCGGCCCTTTTGCGATACCCTCTGAAGCCGCTCCCACAGTGCTAGAATGGCAGGCAGCAAACATACGAGTAGCCTCGCTGCGCCTGTACTCGATAATCACCACGACCATTAACCATGGGGCTCGTCTAACTGAAAAATGGGCAAACTCAGCCAGTATTTCGACATCAAGAAAGACTCCAACGGCAGTGAGTATATGGAGGTCTACCTCGACGGCATCGCGCTGCTGAGGCTAGTGTTGACCAACAAAGGCACAGCGTTCTCGGAGGAGGAACGAGTCGCCCTGCGCATCGATGGTTTACTGCCACCGCAAGTCAACACGCTCGAACAGCAACTGGAACGCGTTTACCGCGGCTATCAGCGCGAACCGGATCCGATTTCCAAACATCAGTATCTGCGTGCCTTGCAGGAGCGCACTGAAATCCTCTACTTCGCACTGCTCGAACGGCACCTCGAAGAGATGATGCCCATTGTCTACACGCCTACGGTCGGGCAAGCCGTCAAGGAGTTCAGTTACCGCTACAACACACCACGCGGCCTTTCGCTGTCGCCGATCAACATCGACCGCGCGAGCCAGGCGGTCAACTGTTACCCCATGAACGAGGTGCGGATGATTGTGGCCACTGATTCCTCCGCCATACTGGGCATCGGCGACCAGGGTTACGGCGGACTGGCCATCGCCATTGGCAAGCTTTCCTTGTACACAGCGGGCGGCGGTGTGAGCCCGTACCACTATATGCCCGTAAAGCTCGACGTCGGCACCGAACGACTCGATCTGATCAATGACCCGCGCTACCTCGGCGTGCGGCAACGCCGGCTGCGCGGCGAGGCATACCTCGACTTCCTCGACAAATTCGTGCGCGCTATCCGCGACCGCTGGCCCGGCGCCGTCATCCAATGGGAAGACCTCTCCAAAGACGTCGCCTTTACCGTGCTGGAGCGTTACCGCGATCAAGGGCCCTCGTCTAACGACGACAGACAAGGCACAGGCGCCATTGCGCTGGCCGGTATGTTGGCTGCGTGTCGCATCAAAGGCGAAGCGTTAACCGAGCAGCGCATTGTCGTTTACGGCGCCGGCGCGGGCGGTATCGGCGTTGCCGGTGCGCTGATCGAGGGCCTGCGCCGCGAAGGGTTGGGTCGTGATGAGGCCCTGGCGCGCGTGTTCGTGCTCGACTCCAAGGGATTGCTGATCGAGGGCGAAGGCATGGAGGCATTCAAATGCGGATTCGCGCAGAAGAAGGAAACCGTGGCCAAATGGAAATTTACAGACGCGGTTCCGACGCTCATGGAGACCATTGACAATGCCAGGGCGACTGCGCTGATCGGTCTCAGCGGCCAGGCGAGCTCGTTCAACGAGCCGCTTGTCAAGACCATGTGCCAGCACACGACGCGCCCGGTGGTGTTTCCGCTCTCCAACCCAACGTCGTACACCGAAGCGTTGCCGGAGGATATCTTCAACTGGAGCGACGGGCACGCCATCGTCGCAACGGGCAGCCCGTTCCCCAATGTGACCTATGGCGGTAGAGACCATCCTATTGGCCAGGGCAACAACTCGTTTATCTTTCCGGGGCTTGGCTTTGGTGCGATTCTCGCCAAATGCACCAGGATCACAGACAAGATGGTGCTGGCGTCGGCCTATGCCCTGGCGGACTACACCGCCGCTACACATCTCGAGAAAGAGCTGGTTTACCCGCCGGTAGCCGAGTTGCAGGAAGTCAGCATCCGCGTGGCCGCCAGGGTAATCGAGTGCGCGCTCGAGGAAGGTGTGGCCGAGAATCGCAAACTCGCCGATCTGGATCTCGATGCCTACTTGCGATCGCACTTCTGGCGTCCTCGCTACCTTCCTTTCGTGCATGGGTGAGCGAAGACTGCAATAGCGCCAAGGCTGGCCAGAAACGGCTTTGCTGGGTGTCGTAAACGTTGATTGGCTTTTTTGACACCCCATCTACGGGCCATTTTCATGATAGCCGCAACCAATCAAATGATTGAATTGAATGATTTTACAAATGGCCGCGATTAGTTTGGCATAATGAGAGCGGACGGAAGATAAGATCGTCCAATGCGAACGAAGGATCTTGGGATGGACAGCAGACCATACTAACCACCCAGGGTGTGTAACTACCTATCGTAGGAGGGGTAATCAATGGTTTACAAGAAACAACTGGCAACGTTGGCGGGCGCATCGGTGCTTGCTTTGTCAGCGGTGCAAACTGCCGTTGCCGACGTCGACTTTGGTAAAGAAGGCGAGGCAGTCAGCCTCGTCATCGGCTACCAGCCATACTACACCGAGTCGTGGTCGGGCGTAGTCAACAACGGCAAGGAACTGTGGAAGAAGTATCTTCCCGAAGGCTCCACTGCCAAGTTCGAGATCGGCCTGCAGGGATCCGTCATCGTCAACGCCATGACCGGTGAGAAGCAACACATCGGTTACATGGGCGACATGCCAGCCATCGCTTCGACCTTCCGCAACATTAAGGAGCGCGGCGGCACGGACATGCGCATCGTCGCGGTGCTCGGCACCTCCAAGCAGCAGTGCAACGTATTTCTCGTGCGTAACGATGCACCCGAGTTCAAGGACGGTGTCGAGGCGGTGAAGTGGATGGATGGCAAGATCACCTCCGCGCCTCACGGCGCCTGCACCGACCGCTTCGCGCAGCTGGCGTTCCAGAAAGCGGGTATCAAGCCGAAGCGCTACCTGAATCAGAACATCGAAGTCATCACCACGAATTTCCGCGCCGGCAAGCTCGACGCCGCGGCAATCTGGGAGCCCACCGCTTCCAAGATCGCCAAGGCTGGCATCGCCCGCCGCGCGGCCTCGGGTGAAAACTTCGACGCGCTGGACGGCGGTTTCATGGTCATGCTCAACGACCTGATCTCGCAGCGGCCCGACGTGCACAAGGGCTGGCTGGAAGCCGAGCTCGACGCGCAGTTGTTCATGGCCGATCCGGCCAACGCCGATGAGGTGGCCTCACTGGCCGAAGCGCAGACCGAGAAGATCGACAAGGAAGTGCTCTGGCATTCGCTCTACGGCCACAACGAGGCATCCGCCGGCGGCGGCGACGTGAAGGTGCAACTCGACTTCATCGTCACCGATCGCGTGCAAGGCCTGCTCGACCGCGCCACGGCATTCCTGTACAGCCTGCCTAAGAAACCCGCGGCCGCCGACAAGATTCGTGACGGCGGAGTGGACGACAGTGTCGCCCGGGCGATCATGGACGAACGTGGCCTGAAGAGCCCGCTCGCTGTGGTCAAGGCGCAGAAGCAGTAAAGGTTATCGTTGTTAAAATCTGCCGGGCACTCGCCCGGCAGACTTCGTTTGCAGACAGCTGATGAGCAACCCGCGCAGGAAGCGCTCGATAAACAGACATTTCCGACTGGAGTCGGTTCTGATCCTGCTGATCTTTCCGACCATCGTTATTTCAGGCATGCTCGCATCAGTGATCGTCGTAAATCTCATGTTCTGAAGAGATCTGCACGAATGACGGTGTAACCGATATGGATCAATACAAATGAGCGACCGATCCGTAGCCGCGACAGCAACATCGGCGCCCACCGGCATCGGCATGCTGTGGTATCGCTTCATGCGCGGCCTCAAAACCCCTACGCCGTATCTCATGATAGGCGGCATCGCATTGTGGCTGGTGACCTGGTGGCTGTTTAGCGAAAAGTGGGAACTGCCGCGTTTCGAGAAGATGCCAGGCCCGGTAGCGGTGATGAAAGAGCTGTTCTCGCCGGAGCCGTTCCTCGGCATCTCGATCTTCACCGCCGAGTTCTACGAACACATCATAGTGAGCTGCCGCCGTATTCTCATCGCCTTCACTATCGCCACATGTATCGGCGTGCCGCTAGGCTTGTTCATGGGCTGGTCGCGCAGGTTCCGCGACTATACCTTCCCGATTCTCGAAACGCTGCGGCCCATCCCCATCCTTGCCTGGGTGCCGCTGGCGATTCTGATGTTTCCGGGTTTCGAGGGTCCGGTGATTTTTCTCGCTACGCTGGCGTCGTTGTTCGTGACCACGTTGAACACCCTGCTCGGCGTCGACTCGATCGATGAGTCCTACTTCCGTGCCGCCGGCTGCCTGGGCTCCAGCCCGTTGCAAGTGTTCTGGAACGTGGTAGTTCCCGGTGCGATGCCGTTCATTTTTACCGGTTTACAAATCAGTATCGGCGTCGCGTGGTTTTCGCTGGTGGCCGCCGAGATGGTCTCCGGCGACTGGGGCCTTGGATATCTGATCGTCGACTCCTACATGAACAACGTCACAGTGCCCATGGTCATCGGCATGCTGACACTCGGTTTCGTCGGCTGGGGCACATCGGCGATTGTCAGGCTGGTCGGCAACCAACTCATGCACTGGCGCGTGCGGGCGCTGGCGCTCGAAGGGCGGTAACCTTCATGAGGTTCATTGACCGCAAACTCAATACAGGACGTCGGTTGGTGCTGAGCGCAGCGAAGCCCAACAGGCGAATGCCCGTAGGAACCGCTGTACGTTGGGTTTCGCTATCGCTCAGCGCCAACCTACAGGTGTTGTGTTTGGTTTCTACGACACCCCCTGCAGCCAAGCTCAGACAAAGCTGCGACTAGCCATGGATCGAGCGACATCACAAACCACACGTGGCGCGATCAGCATCCGCAACGTCACCAAGATATACGATCCGGAAGGCGTGAACGTGATGGCCGTGGATGACTGCTCGCTGGAAATCGCCGCCAGTGAAGTGTGCATGATCGTGGGGCCCTCGGGCTGCGGCAAGACGACCTTGTTGAACGCCATCGCCGGCTTTCACTCTATCACCACAGGCGAAATCCACCTCGACGGCGAGTTGCTGTGTGGCCCGGGCAAGCCACTGGCGGAACAGGGCGCCGACCGCGTCGTGGTTTTTCAAAACGGCGCGCTGTTTCCCTGGAAGACGCTGGTCGACAACGTCGCCTACGGCCCCATCGTGCAGAGCAAGCTGGGCAAAAAGGAAGCGCGCGAAAAAGCGCGCGATTCACTGGCCGAGGCCGGCCTGAGCGACGTCGGCGACAAGTATCCCGGCGAGGTGTCCTCCGGTATGGCACGGCGCGCCGAGATTGTACGCGCGCTGATCAACGACCCCAAGGTGCTGTTGCTCGACGAGCCCTACCGCGCCATGGACGCGTTGACCAAATCGATCATGCACGAGGCGCTGCTCGAGATGTACGACCGCACCAGGGTCACCATATTTTTCATTACGCATGATCTGGAAGAAGCTATCTTTCTCGGCGATCGGGTAGTAGTCATGACGACGCGCCCAGCGAAGACAAAAAAGATCGTAGACGTAAGGATCCCGCGGCCACGGGATTATCACGTGCTGAGTTCGGATGAGTTTCGCAAGCTGGTCGAAGAAACCAGGGAAGCCGTTCATGAAGAGGCGATCAAGGCGTTCGAGGCAGGAGAACGCGAGCTCGCCTGACGAAGCGGTTTATTCGAGGAGAAAAGAAGTAGATGGTAGCAGTGGCTCAAAGCGCCCACGACGCAACGGTACGACTGAAGCGAACGAGGCTTCAGAAGCTGCGCGACAACAAAAAGTTGTGGCGCGGGGTCGCCGCCATAGTCGTGTTCATCGTGTTGTGGGAAGTCGGCACCCGCTTCGAGCTATGGTTCGGCTACCGCGTGCCCATGCTGGGGCTCGTTCCGCCACCATCCGCCGTTGCCGAGGCCTGGCTCGAGGTGCTGCCGCTGTCGGGCTATTGGGAAAGCTGGTACCTGAGCTTCAAACGCGTGCTGTTCGGGTTTATGGCTGCACAGATCATCGGTATTCCGTTCGGCTTGATGCTCGCGGTCAACCGTTACTTTAGAGAAATCTTCTTCCCGCCGTTCGAGGTGCTGCGCCCCATCCCGCCACTGGCGTGGGTACCGGCATCACTCATCTTCTGGCCGACGAATGAAACCTCGATCGCCTTCGTGACATTCCTCGGCGCGTTTTTCACGATTGTCATCAACGTGCTCGGCGGCGCGCGCAGCATCGACATCCGCCTCCTGCGGGCGGCGCAGTCCATGGGCGCGAGTCAGTGGCACCTGTTTTCGAGAATCGTGTTGCCCGGCACCCTGCCCTCCATCTTCACTGGCGCGGCGGTGGGCATGGGCATCACCTGGGAAGTCGTGCTGGCTGCCGAGATGATCTCCGGCGGTGGCACGCAAGCCGGCGGCGGTCTCGGTTTCTTCATCTGGAACTCCTATATGGGCGGCTCGATGGAGCAAATCGTGGTCGGCATGATCAGCATCGGCATCGCCGGATATCTGTGTAGCAGCGCGATACGCTACATCGGCGAGAAGTGCATGCCGTGGCGGCGTCTGTTCTGAGGTCAAGCCGGATGCAACAAGCCACGCGACAAACGAGCAATGCGCAGGCGCGCAAAGGCAACGTCGCGCTTCGGGAAATATCCAAGGGCTATGGCGAAGAATGGGCACGCCAGGAGGTCATCGGCGAGCTGACGCTGACCGTAAACCCCGGCGAGCTTACGGCCGTGGTCGGTCCCTCCGGCTGCGGCAAGAGCACGCTCGTGAATCTGGTCGCCGGTTTCGAGCGCGTCGACGGCGGCGAGATCCTGCTCGACGGCCAGCGCGTCACCGGCCCGAGCAAAGACCGGCTGGTGGTGTTTCAGGAAACGGCATTGATGCCCTGGCTCACCACTTACCAGAACATCGTGTTCGGGCCCAAGCTGCGGGGCGACCTCAAGGGTGCCGCGCTCGAAAAGGAAGCCGATCGCCTGCTAGAAAAAGTGGGCCTGAGCGAGTTTCGCGACAAGTATCCGATCCAGCTTTCAGGCGGCATGCAACGCCGCGCGGAGCTCGCCCGCGCGATTATCAACGATCCGGTGCTGCTGATCATGGACGAACCGTTCCGCGGTCTCGACGCCATGACCCGCGAGTTGATGCAGGAGTTTTTCCTGCGCCTGTTCGAGGAGTACCGTCGCACCAATCTGTTCGTGACCTCCGAGATCGAGGAGGCCATCGTGCTCGCCGACCGTCTTGTCGTGCTCTCGAACCGGCCGGCGACCGTGCGCGAGATCATCGATATCGAGTTCCCGCGGCCACGTGATTTCAAGATGCTCAACACCCCGCAAGCGTATGAATACAAACGGCGCGCAATGGAAATCCTGCACGAAGAGGCGCTCAAGAGCTTCAAGACCTCGGGTGGGCAATCCGAATTTCTGGAGGCTTACAGCAAGCGCGCCGGGTGACTGTGCCCGGTACCGGGCTTTTCCCATGGACTTCGTAGACGCTCTGCTGCAGCGGCCCGTGATTATCGCGCTGGCGATTGCCGGTGGTGGGCTTGCGACCGTTGGGAGCGTTCTGCTCCGAAAAGGCGGGCAAGACCTGCCCAACAACACGGCGCGCTTTGTTCTTCGCCTTGGGTATGTCTGCGCATGGGTCAGTGTGGGCCTTTTTGTCGCTGCGGGGTTTCGGGGGTGAGCGGAGATAGTCCTGGATGCAGATTTGCGCGGTCTCCCTGCCGACCTATGCTCCCGGCACTCACATTGACCGGTTAAGTCGAAAAAAGAAAACCGCCGGCGTAAACATGAGGTGTCGAGTCATCGAGCTTCGCATGGTGCGTGGAATGCACCCTACAACATTTGGTTTGGGCGCCGCATGCCGGACCGCAGTGCGGGGTTGCGCGCCGATTGCGGTATGACGGTAACATTAACATAAGGCACTACGTCATCCCGGAAAACGCGATAGCGGTTATCCTGGATCTTGGATAAATGATCGAAGCCCAAAACCTCTCCATGCGATTCGGCGAGCACGAGGCGATCCCGGATCTGACGTTCTCCATCAAACCCGGCACCGTCGTCGGGTTTCTCGGCCCCAACGGCGCCGGCAAGACCACGACCATGCGGCTGCTCACCGGGTTCTACACGCCCGCGTCGGGCACGGCACGAATCTGCGGTTACGACATACGGCGCAAGCGTCGACGCGCGCAAAAATGCTTCGGTTATCTTCCCGAGGCGGCTGGCGGCTTTGCCAATCTGACGGCGCGTGAGTTTTTGACCGTCTGCGCGCAGGCGCGCGGCATTCGCAGAGCGTCCCGGCACAGCCGGATCGAGCGAGTTGCTAACATGACCGCGCTGACCCCGGCGCTCGACCGACGGATGAAAACGCTCTCCAAGGGCTGGCGCCAGCGCGCCTGGTTCGCGCAAACGCTGCTGCACGATCCGCCGGTGTTGATCCTCGACGAGCCGACGGACGGGCTCGACCCTAATCAGAAACGCTTGGTCAGGGCCTTGATTCGCGCCCTCGCGCCCGACAAGGCGATCCTGTTGTCGACACATATTCTCGAGGAAGCCGAGGAAGTCTGCGATCGCGCCATCATTATCGCCGGCGGCAGGAAGGTGGCGGATGACACGCCCGCAAATCTTGCGGACGCAAAAGGACGGCTTAGCGCCACGTTCCATGATTTGACCGGCAGCGCAGGAACTGAACGATGCTGAACCCGGAGCTGACCGCCGACACAAGGGTCGAAACACGTGGTGGCGGAACCATCGCCGTATTTCGCCACGAGTTGCGCCTGCTGCTGTATGCGCCGATGACTCATGTTTTTCAGGTAGCCTTTCTGCTGGCGCTGGCGACCGGCATCTTTCTCATCGCCGACTTTTACGCCACGGACGAGGCCTCGCCGCGTTTGCTGACGGTGTTCCTGCCCTGGGTGGCATTGATGCTGGTGCCGGCGCTGGCGATGCGCGCGTGGACCGACGAACCGGGCGACCGCAGCCTGGAGCTGATGCAGACCTTGCCCCTGCGCCTGCCTTCCCTGGTTATGGGTAAATTTCTCGCGGGCTACTGTGTGCTCCTGATCACGCTCGCCTTTACCTTGCCGTTCGTGGCAACATTGTACTTCCTCGGCGCCCCTGACACCGGCGTGGTCGCGGCGGCTTACTTTGCGGCTGCGCTGTTGCTGGGCGCCTGCCACGCGATCGCGCTGTTCGCGGCCTCGCTTGCGCGTGACGAAGTCTCTTCCTTTATTGCCGGCGTAATCCTGCTGTTCCTGTTGACGCTGTCGGGCTGGGATACGTTCGCGCGCCTGCTGGGTGAGCGCACGCCCGCCCTGCTGCTCGATGTCATGGCCGGCGCCAGTCCGAAGATCTGGCTGGAATCGCTCGGCAGCGGCCGGATCAGCGCCGCCGCCGTTGCTTATTTCGTGCTCACCACATTCGCCGCACTGGGTATGACGGCCAAGGTCATGCGCGCACGACGCCAACCCACGGCGCTTGCAAGTACGCTCTTCCGGCACACCGTCACGGCAATGTGTGTATTCGTGATACTGGTCGCCGGCGTCATGGCATTAGCGCGCCTTCCTTTCACTCTGGACTGGACGGCCGAGCGCGAGTTCACGCTGAGCGCGGGTACGAAAAAGGTGCTCGCGCAGTTGCCCGACGATGTCGATATCGCGTTCTACTGGTCGGCCACGCAGGCGGAAGTTCCGGCCGCGATCCGCTCTCACTCGCGCCGCGTGCGCGATCTGCTGGAGACCATGCGCACGCAATCCGGTGGCAAGATCAGCGTCACCGACATCGACCCGCTGCCGGACACCGACGAAGAGCTGACCGCATTACGCGACGGACTACAACGCGTGCCGATGTCGTCGGGCGGTTCGTTTTACCTCGGCGCCACTTTTCGCCACGGCGAACGGCTCGGCGTAATCCCCTACTTCGATATTCGCAAAGACCGACAAGCCGAATACGATATCACCGTTGTCCTGAACGGTCTGGCCAGAACCGCAACGCCGCGGATCGGTATCCTCAGTCCGTTGCTGCCGGCAACGAGCACCGGTGAGGGGCGCGAGGGTCTTTCGTTTGTCAGCGAACTCAAACGCGCTTACGACGTCGCGGTGATTCCGTTTTTCGGCGACGATCTGCCCGATGAGCTCGATGCACTCGTGTTGATCGACGCCACTGTGCTGAAAGAAAAGATGCTCTATGCCATCGACCAATTCGTGATGGGCGGCGGCAACCTCGTTGTGCTGCTCGACCCCTACCTGCGCCTGCACGAGGCCAGCAACCTCACCTCGCCTTCGCCCTCGGAAGAAATCAACGACATCACCGACCTGTTGTTGCGCTACGGCGTGCGCTACGCCGGCGGCAAGGTTGTCGGCGACCCCAACCTCGGTACGCCGGTCTCCGACGAGCGTGGTGGCACGTTAAGCTACCCCTACTGGCTGCGTGTCACGCAGGCGTCACCCGGCCATGTCGTGACCGCATCCCTGAACGAGCTGTTGTTTATCGAGCCGGGCGAGCTGATTCTCAAAGATGACGCCAGCGCCCTGGCGCTGGTCACCACCAGTGAGCAAAGTGGCGCCCTGCCCCGCGATGATATCGCCGGTAAATCGCCGCCCGAGCTGGCGCTGAGTTTTACACGCGAAAAAAAACGCCGCATCATTGCCGCCGCTCTGCCGGGGCCGTTCAAAAGCGCGTTTTCAAAACCACCGCAGGCCGAAGCACAACACCGGGCGCAGGCGGTACGCGAGGGTGTCGTGTTCGTTGTCGCCGATATCGATTGGGTGTTCGACCCGTTCGCGCTGCAGACTATCGAGGCGGGAGGTGAGGTCGTTGCGCGGCCGCTGAACGACAATCACGCCCTGCTGCTGAACATGATCGAGTACGCCAGCGGAAACCCCGCGCTGATCGAGATTCGTTCTCGCGGACGCTTGCAGCGCGCGTTCACGCGTATTGCCGATCGCTTTCGAAACGTCGAGGCGCTGTACCGCGACGAGCAACTCGCCTTGTCGCAGCAGGTCGAGAACATCGAGTCCCGTATCGCTTCGCTCACGAAAGACGTAGAGGCAAACAGTTTCGAGGATCTGCCCGATGAGCTTCAGCAGGCCATTCGTGACGCGCGGCTGGAGGTCCTGCCGTTGCGCAAGCGATTGCGCGATATCCGGCGTCGGGTCCGCGAAGAGGTGGAGATTCTCGGCCGTCGATTGACGCTGATCAACTTTGCTGCCGGTCCGCTGCTGGTTGTTGTTTTTGGGTTTGTGGTGCGCGCGGGTCGGCGCTGGTAGGTGTGAAATCGGACGGCGCAATACGCTTCGCTATTGCGCCCTACGCGGACTAAGGGGCTCGCGACAAAATAACTTCCCATTTCTCGCCGCCTATCCATCCCGCGCGGCGGTGTTGCTTCGGCGGTTAAATAGGCCGGCTATTCGCCCGCCTCGCGCCTTGCCGCACGGGCGCCTAGCCCGCATTTCTCACCACGGGGCGAGATGATCGCGCAGAGATTTGATTTCACAAGGCATTTTCTGAAGGAGCGGAATACAGGTCGTATTTCCGACTGAAGAAAATGCGTTGTGGGATCAAAGATCAAGCGAGGGCTCGTCATCGTGGTGAGAAATGCGGGCTAGTTCGCCGGCGCCCCGCCCTGCTCCTTGCGCTGCGCGACAAACGCTTGCAGTTCTTCTCTGATCGCTGCATCGAGTGGCGGCGGCTCGTACTCCTTGAGCAATCTTTTATATATGCGATTCGCGCGCTGCGTGGCGTCGCTTGCGCCGTCTTCCGACCACGTTTCGAAGTTGCGCCAATCGGACAACATCGGTTGGTAAAACGCCTTTTCGTAACGCGCCATTGTGTGCGGCGTGCTGAAGTAGTGACCGCCAGGCCCCACGTCCTTGATCGCTTCGAGCGCCAGGTCGTCCGGCTCTACTGACACCGGCTGGAGAAACTGCGACATCATTTGCAGCATCTCGGCATCGATGATGAATTTTTCGAACGAGGCCGACAGCCCGCCCTCGAGCCAGCCAAGACCATGATGCAGCAAGTTGGCGTGCCCGAGAATCGCCGGCCAGATCGTCATCTGCGATTCATACACCGACTGTGCGTCCGGTGCGTTGGACGCGTTTACGTTCGAAGAGCGGTAAGGGATGTTGTAGCGCCTCGCGAGCTGACCACCGATCAACGTTGCCTTGGCGTTTTCCGGTGTGCCGAAAGCAGGCGAGCCCGTTTTCATGTCGACGTTTGACGTGAAGCCGCCGTACATGACCGGCGTCCCCGGATTGACGATCTGCGCAAACGCGAGCCCTGCAAGCGCCTCGGCGTTTTGCTGAGCCAGCGCGCCGGCCACGGTCACGGGGGCCATGGCGCCGGCAAGCGTGAAGGGCGTGACCACGACGGGTTGTCTGCGTCGCGCCAGCTCGATGATGCCCCAAAGCATCGGTCCGTCGAACTGCAAAGGCGAGTTGGCGTTGACGTTGGTAAACACACCCGGTCGTTCATGCAGCTGCTCCTCGCTCACACCGCGTGCGATACGCATCATTTCCGTAGTATCCACAATGCGTTCGCGGCCAAGGGAGTAGCCGGAGAATATCTTGTCCGTGAGCTCGATCTTCGCGAGAGTCGAGTCGAGGTGTCGGATCGTGGGGTCGATGTCGACCGGCTCCACCGGGTGACCGGCGGTGAGGTGGGCGATGTTGACCATCTGCGCAAGCCGCAGGAAATCGCAATAGTCCGCGAAGTTACCCGTTCTGCGCCCACGCTCGATATCAGTGGCATTGGGCGGACTGC
>JBPCXK010000022.1:0-3730 GCA_051008635.1 Gammaproteobacteria bacterium | reverse complement strand
ATCCAGCGGTCGCGCGCGGTCAACTCAACGCCCTTGCCGGTGCCGCCGGTGGCGAGATTGGCCCGCGCCTCGCCTGCGGCCGGGATGCGCGCCAGCGCGTACGGAACGGGATTGCCGTCGATGAGCAGAATCCGTTTGTCGCCCTCGAGGTATTCCGGCAAAAACTTCTGCGCCATCATCGTGCGGGTGTCGAACGCGGTGAGCGTCTCGAGTATGACGTTGGTGTTCGGGTCGCCCTCGCGTATACGGAATATCGACTGCCCGCCCATGCCGTCCATCGGCTTGACGACGATATCGCCTTGCTCCTCAAGGAACGTCTTTGCCCGCTCGCGTTGCCGGGTGACGAGCGTCGGTGGGCAGCACTGTGGAAACCAGGCCGTAAATGCCTTTTCGTTGGCGTCGCGCAAGCTGGCTGACTTGTTGATGATCAGGGTCCCGGCGTGCGCAGCGAGCTCGAGCAGGTATGTGGAATAGATGAACTCCAGATCGAATGGCGGGTCCTTGCGCATCAGCACCACGTCGAGCTTGGCGAGCGGGCATTCTTGTGCTGCCGCCAGTTCGTACCAACCGCCCGGATCGTCGCGCACTCGCAAGCGTCGCGTGCTCGCCAACACTTGACCGTCGCGCAGCCACAGGTCGCCCTGCTCCATGTAATGCAACTCCCAGCCCCGTGCCTGCGCCGCCAGCAGCATTGCGAAACTGGTGTCTTTTCTTACAGTGATGGACGCTATCGGATCCATCACGATGCCAAGCGAAACGCTCATGCTTTCATGATTGTGCAGATGTTGTGGGTAGCGGCCGAAGCGGCATGTTGGAGCTTGATGGGGGCGGGTGCGCGGCTTCGGTAACGCCTATGTTAACTCCCTCCGACGAACGCCACAATTTCGCCGCCGAGTGCGACTTTTCGCAGGACTAAAGGTTGCACTATTAGCGTTGTCGCCATCACGAATTCGTCCGAAAAATTCGTTGATGGATGCCGGCTTCATGAACGTGCGATTTTGACTGCCCCGTTGGGCCGCAAAATCTCATTAAAGTTCATAGAGTTAAGCTGTCGCCCGCCCGCGCGTGGGGTGGGCCTGGCTTTGGTGGCAGCGTTTTGGGCTACGTGACAGTGTGGCAATCCAGGTGCGCGCAGCGCGTAATGAGACACGCAAAGTTTGGCGCGTAAACGTTTTTAAATCTTACAGTTAAGTTTGATCTGGGCCCTTAACATCGGTTACAGTCTTCGGTCCCATCGACTGGGCCTTGCTGGCGATTACAGGATGGATTTAGTGGATTACAACAATACTGGCGCTGAGGCCGTGAGTGAACTCGCCGGGCTGAAGGTGATGGTTATTGACGACAGTAAGACCATCCGCAGAACCGCCGAGACGCTGCTGAAGAAGCAAGGATGCGACGTCGTAACATCGGTCGACGGGTTCGAGGCGCTGGCAAAGGTCGCCGAGCACCGTCCGGACATCATTTTCGTCGATATCATGATGCCCCGCCTGGACGGGTATCAAACCTGCGCCCTCATCAAGAACAACAGAATTTTCAGGGGTACACCCATCATCATGCTCTCGAGCAAGGACGGCATATTCGACAAGGCCCGTGGGCGTATAGTCGGCTCGGAGCAATACCTCACCAAACCGTTTACAAAGGAGGATTTGTTAGGGGCGATCAAGCAGCATGTGCTCAAATAGCAACCCATGCGCGGCGCTTACATGCAAATCCCGGTAGCGCCTGACGCGTATGGAGAACAGTCGTGACGCATATTCTGGTCGTCGATGACTCGCCGACTGAGCTGCATGTACTCAAGGTGATGCTGGAGAGAAACGGTTATCAAGTTACGATCGCAAGCAGCGGAGAGGAGGGTGTTGCGCTGGCCCGCCAGGCGCGGCCCGATCTCATATTGATGGACGTGGTCATGCCCGGCCTGAACGGTTTTCAAGCGACTCGCCTGCTGGCGCGCGAGCCGCGCACCCGCAGCATTCCGGTGATTATCGTTACCACCAAGGATCAGGAAACGGACAAGATCTGGGCACAGCGTCAGGGTGCCAGGGCCTATGTCGTCAAACCCCCGCGAGAACGAGAGTTGCTGGAGAGCATTAACACCGTGCTGGTTGGCTAGTTTTGCGATGTCTGCGAAAAGAGGGGCTGCGCCATTCGAACTGCTGCTGGACATCGACACCAGAAGCAGGCATCACTCGAGCGGGTTTCCGCACGCGCAAGACAACCGTCGTGAATGGGTGGGAATCGGTTTCGAGGTCAACGGGGCGCAACTGCTGGCGCCGATGACTGAAGTAGCCGAAGTCGTGCTGCCGCCCAAGGTCGCACCGGTGCCGGGGGTCAAGCCTTGGGTGCTGGGGATTGCCAACATGCGCGGCAATTTGTTGCCGATCATGGACTTGCACGGTTTTCTGTACGGCGGAAACCAGGCGGAAGAGCGTAATCAGCGCGTGCTGGTGGTGTCTTATGCCGCCGTCACAGCGGGCTTGCTCGTCGACGCGGTTATGGGCTTGAAGCATTTTTGGATGGAAGAGGAGACCGATGAGTTGCCCCGGATTGATCCCGAGCTGGGTCCGTTTGTGTATTCGGCTTACCAACGATCCAACGAACACTTCGCGGTGTTCAACGTTGCAAAACTCATACAAAGCGAGTTGTTCCTTGACATTGCCATGTAAAGAATCATTGATTGTTCGTGATAGCCCGACAAGCAAGCGCCGTGGTTAGCATGATCCAACGTATAGTGGGAGAGTGAGTTGATGAAAACACCAGCTGGTACGAGTGGCTTAAACATCGCAAGCGACAAGAGCATTGTCGTTCTGCTGGCCTTACTGGTGCTATTCCTGCTCGGCACGCTGGGCATATTCTGGTACGTCGACACCGATCCACAGCGCGTCAGCAGAAACCTGGCGCGCGAGGCGGCCCGCGAGCAACAGCTGCTCGTCCAGCGCATCACCAGCGCCGCGCTGGAGGCGGCAAGCGGCAAGCAATCCGCTTTCCTGCGCCTGCAGCAGCTTCGCGATCGTTTCAACGGGAGCCTGGCCGACGTCCGGCGCGCGCCCGCTGCGTCACAGGAGGCGCTCGCCGAGGTCGAAGGCGCTTGGGAAGTGTTGCGCCCGAGCGTAACCTCCATCATCGACAGCCAGGATGCGGTGGCGTCCATAGCTGATCAGGTCGCGCTGGTAAACCAGGCCATTCCCGGCTTGCTCGCTGCCTCGGACGAGCTGGCCAATCTTCTGGTGCGTGACCAGGCCGACCCGGCGCAGGTCTACGTGGCGGGGCGCCAGCTCATGATCACCCAGCGCATCGCCAACAATCTGAATTTGATGCTGGCCGGCGGTGATACGGCGAGTGCGGCCACCGCCGGGCTTGCGCGCGATGTCGAGCTGTTCGAGCGCGTGTTGGAGGGCCTTTTGTCCGGCTCGTCGAGCCCCAAGATCGAGCGTGTCGATGATGCGGATGCCCGGACCACGCTTGGTGAGGTCGGCAAGACGTTCGAGACCATTAGCGCCGCCGCGGCGCCCATCCTCGAGGCTGCGCCCAGGCTGGCGGAAATCGGCCTTGCTGCCGGCGACGTCCAGTCGCAGAGCACTGGTCTGATAGTCAATGCTGCGGCACTGGAGGCGAGTCTCGGCGAGGTGGGTGAAGCCAAAAACCCGCTAACCTACGTCGGCTATTTGCTCGGCTTTCTGTCGCTGTTGGTGATGCTGCTCCTGGCCTACAAGTTTGTGCAGGACGCGCGGCG
>JBPCXK010000021.1:0-7929 GCA_051008635.1 Gammaproteobacteria bacterium | reverse complement strand
TATGCGGTGGATGTGAGCAGCGGCGTCGAACGCGGCAAGGGTATTAAAGACAGCGCCAAGATGGCGGCCTTTGTTAACGAGGTCAATCGTGTCAACAGTAACCGAGAACATTAGCCCGAACACCGTTGCGCAAAACCTGCCGGACGAGAACGGCCATTTTGGCCGCTGGGGTGGACGTTTTGTGGCGGAAACGCTGATGCAGCCGGTCGAGGAATTACGCTTGGCCTATGAGCGCTATCGCGACGATCCGGAATTCGTCGCCGAGTTCAAGGCTGATCTCAAGCACTATGTCGGCAGGCCCAGCGCGTTGTATCACGCCGAGCGCTGGAGCCGCGAGCTGGGCGGCGCGCAGATCTATCTAAAACGCGAAGATTTGAATCACACCGGCGCGCACAAGGTTAACAACACCATTGGTCAGGCGCTGGTCGCCAAGCGCATGGGCAAGACGCGCATCATCGCCGAGACCGGGGCGGGCCAGCACGGAGTCGCGACCGCTACCGTGGCGGCGCGTCTGGGTTTGGAATGTGTCGTCTACATGGGCTCCAAGGACATTCAGCGCCAGGCGCCAAATGTCTATCGTATGCGGTTGCTGGGCGCCCGGGTGGTGCCGGTCACATCCGGGACCGAAACGCTGAAAGACGCGCTGAACGAGGCCATGCGCGATTGGGTGACCCACGTCGATGACACGTTTTATATTATCGGCACCGTTGCAGGGCCGCATCCATACCCGGTCATGGTGCGCGACTTCCAGTGCGTCATCGGGCAGGAGACGCGCGAGCAAATGCAACAGTTAACGGGCGGTTTGCCCGATGCCTGTGTGGCCTGCGTAGGTGGCGGCTCCAACGCCATCGGTCTGTTCTTTCCGTTCATCGACGACCCCGACGTCGCCCTTTACGGCGTTGAGGCGGCCGGTGACGGACTGGAATCCGGGCGGCACTCGGCGCCGCTGACAGCCGGCAAACCCGGCGTGTTGCACGGCAACCGCACGTATTTGATGGAAGACGACGACGGCCAGATCATCGAAACGCACTCCATATCGGCCGGTCTGGATTATCCGGGTGTGGGCCCGGAGCATGCGTGGTTGAAAGATACGGGGCGCGCAACCTACGTTGCGGTGACGGACGATCAGGCGCTCGCCGCCTTCCACAAGCTGACACGCGTCGAGGGCATTATCCCTGCGCTGGAGAGCAGTCACGCGCTCGCCTACGCCGAGGACCTTGCGGTGGGCATGTCGAGCGACTCAAACATCGTGGTTAATCTCTCCGGACGCGGCGACAAGGACATCAACACGATTGCCGCCATAGAGGGCATCACGCTGTGAGTCGCATCGCCGTGCGGCTTCGGGAACTTCGCCAGGCGGGTAAAAAGGCGCTCATTCCATACATCACGGCCGGCGATCCCCGGCCCGAGGTCACGGTGCAGCTGATGCACGCCATGGCCTCGCAAGGCGCCGACCTGATCGAGCTGGGTGTGCCGTTTTCAGACCCCATGGCGGACGGTCCGGTCATACAGGCGGCTTGCGAGCGCGCGCTCGAATATGGCGTGAGCCTCACCCAGGTGCTGGGGCTGGTGAAACAATTTCGCGATGACGACAAGGCGACGCCTGTCATTTTGATGGGCTACCTGAATCCGATCGAGGTCATGGGCTACGAGGCATTCGCAAGCCGGGCCGCGGCCGCCGGCGTAGACGGCGTGATCACCGTAGACCTGCCGCCGGAGGAGGCGCAGGAGTTGCTGCAGGCGCAGCGCCGTGCCGGGCTCGATACAGTCATGCTGATCGCCCCCACAAGCCCGAGATCGCGCATAGAGGCGATCTGCGAGGCCTCCAGCGGGTTTGTCTACTACGTTTCGCTGAAGGGCGTGACAGGCGCCAAAACGCTGGATGCGGACGCGGTCGCGGAAAAGCTGGAGGAGATACGCCGCTGCACGGATCTTCCGGTCGGTGTGGGTTTCGGCGTGAGGGATGCGGCGTCGGCGGTGAGCATCGGGCGGGTTGCCGATGCGGTAGTCGTCGGCAGCGCGATCGTTCAGCGCGTCGCCGACAACGCCACGGACCCAAGCGCCATTCGAGCCTCGGTCGGCGAGCTTCTCGCGTCGATGCGTGAAGGGCTCGATACTGAGATCACGGGCGCGAAAGTCGCATGAGCTGGTATGAAAAACTCATGCCCTCGAGGATTCGCACCGAGGGTAATTCCAAGCGCAACGTCCCGGAGGGCCTTTGGGGCAAGTGCGGGAACTGCGCCTCGATTCTGTATCGCGCCGAGTTGGAACGGAATCTGGAAGTCTGTCCGAAATGCAACAATCACATGCGTATCGGCGCGCGCCGGCGGCTGGAGACTTTTCTGGATCCGGAACCCCGGGAGGAAGTTGCCGCCGAGCTCGAGCCCCGCGACATATTGAAGTTTCGCAGCGAGAAGCGATATCGCGACGTTCTTGCTACCGCGCAGAAAGACACCGAAGAAAAAGAGGCGCTGATCGTCATCCGCGGTCAGGTCAAGGGTCTGCCGCTGGTGGCTGCGGCATTCGAGTTCAGTTTTATTGCCGGCTCGATGGGCACGGTAGTCGGTGAGCGCTTTGTGCGCGCGGTTGAGCTGTGCCTGCAGGAGAAGATTCCGCTGGTGTGCTTTTCCGCCAGCGGGGGTGCACGCATGCAGGAGGCGCTGTATTCCCTGTTGCAGATGGCGAAGACCAGCGCTGCGCTTGCGCGGCTCTCTGAGCAAGGTATTCCTTTTGTGTCGGTGCTGACCGATCCCACTACGGGTGGCGTGTCCGCGAGCCTGGCCATGTTGGGTGATATCAACATCGCCGAACCCGGCGCGCTGATCGGTTTCGCCGGCCCACGTGTTATCGCGCAGACCGTGCGCGAGACCTTGCCGGAAGGCTTTCAGCGCAGCGAGTTCCTGCTGGAGCACGGCGCTATCGACATGATCGTGGACCGCCGCGAGCTGCGCGATCGCATCAGCGAGTTGTTGTCGATTCTGACTCGCCGCTCTGCGGCCTGAGATCACTACTCAGCAACGCAAAGCGAGTAGCGGCGTGGCCGTTAGATTCGACAACCTGCATGACTGGTTGAGCTGGCAGGAGACGCTGCACGTCGCCGCGATCGATCTCGGCCTGGCGCGTGTCGGCGAGGTCGCCCGTCGTTTACGACTCACCGATCCCGGCCATACCGTTATCACCATTGCTGGCACCAACGGCAAGGGCTCGTGCGCGGCATTCATGGAGCATATCCTGAGTGCGGCCGGTTATCGCGTGGGTTGCTACACGTCGCCTCATTTGCTGCGATACAACGAGCGCGTGCGGATTCACCAAGAGCAAGTGGCCGACGAATTGCTTTGTCAGTCCTTTGCGCGCATCGATGAGTCGCGTGAAGACATCACGCTCAGTTTCTTCGAGTTCGGCACCTTGGCCGCCATGGACATCTTTGAGCGCGGCGAAATCGATGTCGCGATCATGGAGGTCGGGCTCGGTGGGCGTCTCGATGCGGTCAATATCCAGGATCCCCATCTGGGTCTGATCACACGCATTGGTATCGATCACACCGATTGGCTCGGCGACGATCGGGAATCCATCGGCCGCGAGAAAGCGGGGATCATGCGCAAGGGCCGTCCGGTCGTTTGCGGCGATCCCGATCCACCCGAGAGTGTGCTTGCGTGGGCGCGTGCATGCGGCGCGAGACTGTACCGGGTCGGGGTGGATTTTGATTTCAGCCGCGGCGCGCACGACTGGGGCTGGCAAGGCGGGCCGGTGGGGTTCGAGAAGCTGCCTTTACCGGCGTTGCCGGGTGACGTGCAATTCATCAACGCGGCGACTGTGTTGATGGGCTTGAGTCTGCTCGCGGGCACGCTCGCGGTCGACGAGACCGCTATCCGCCAGGGCCTGCAGCGGGTGACCCTGCCCGGCAGGTTTCAGCGCAAGCGGGGTCGCATCGAGACCGTCTTCGACGTTGCGCACAATCGCGACAGCGCTGAGGAGCTGGCCCGGTCACTGCGCAAATGGCCCGTCCAGGGCCGTAATCTGGCCGTCTTTTCCGCGCTGAAGCACAAAGACGTCGAGGGCATGGTGGCGTCGCTCGGCGATGTGATAGACCGCTGGTATGTTGCGCCGGTGGACGCGGATCGGGGGCTTGCGATAGATGAGCTGACCAGCCGTATGGAGCGACTTATCGACGCCGCGCGCCTGGAGCAGTTCCGCAGTGTGCCGGAGGCTTATCAGGCGGTTCTGCGCGACGCCGGTCAAGACGACCGGGCGGTGGTGTGCGGCTCTTTTCACACAGTTGCCGAAGTGATGACGGCGCTGGAAACGTAAGCCACCAGTAAGCCGCCTGGCCGAGTCGCGCACCGTACAGCGTTTAACTTATAATGCGCAGCTCGCAATACGCCAAGTCCGGCCACTACGTATGACGCATTCAGAATGGATCTTTCTCTCAAGCAAAGACTGATTGGCGGGGCGGTGATAGTCGCCCTTGCAGTTATCTTTGTGCCGATGCTGCTCGATGGCTCCGGCCAGCGAGAGCAGACGACGGTGAATATCGAGATCCCGCCGGAGCCTGCCTTTACGTTCGAGCAGCAACAACCGTCGGTCGGGGGAGCGTCCGGATCGCAAGAGCCAGCGGTTGCGAAGCCCCTGCCCGAGCCTGGCGGTTCGGGGTCGCATACGACGCCGCCTGCACCCGTCGTGACCCCTGAGCCCCAACCCGAGCAGACTGCGGCTGCCGCGCCCGAGACAGCGCCCGAGACTCCCGCGCGCGCGGCGCCAGCGCCGGCCACCGGAGGCGCGGGTAGCTGGGTCGTGCAGGTTGGCAGTTTCAGCAAGCAGAACAACGCCATCGTGCTCAACGACAAGCTGCGCGCGGCAGGCTTTAAGTCTTTCGTCGAGCCCAACGGCGAGGGCGAGCAAAAGGTATATCGCGTGAAAGTGGGCCCTGAAGCCGGCCGCGATGGGGCAAAAGCGCTCGAAGCCCGGCTATTGGCCGAGCACAAACTCAAGGGGATCGTCGTCAGCCACAAGTAGCGTGGCGTGTCCATTCGATCTTTCCAAGAACAACAGACCAGCCGCTGGCGAGGATGCAATGACGACGTCCTGGATCGACGCCTTGATTCTGATCATCATCGCTATCTCCACGCTGATAGGGCTGTTTCGCGGCTTACTCAGAGAGACGATCTCTATTGTCACCTGGATTGCGGTGATCTGGATCGGCATCGCATTCTCGAGACACCTCGCTCCCTGGTTGCCCGAAAGCTGGGACAAGGCCTATTTCACGATCGCGAGCATGGAGTTTAATCTCGGCAACCTGCGCATGGGTGTCGCCTTCGTGATCTTAATGGTTCTCGTGCTGATCATCGGCGTCGTAGTCAGCCGTATGCTGACGCGCATGAAGGAGGCGGGGTCGCTGGGTTTCGCCGATCGTGTGGCCGGTATGTTCTTCGGTATTGTGCGAGGGTGTGTGATTGTTACCTTGGTCGTGCTGGCGGCAGGCATGACGCAGTTCCCGCAAACGCCCTGGTGGGAGCAATCGGTCGCCGTGAGGCCGTTTCAACACGCCGCCACCTGGGTTGTGCGGTACCTTCCCGAAAAGCTGGCTAAGCGTTTCAAGTTTGTGTGAGAATTATGGAAACGCTGATTTCTGGCAGAGCCCTTAATCAGAGTTTCCTGCGGCACAAGGATGTGCCGCCGCAGTTGGATCGAAATATGGCAATCGCGACAAGCGGTTGATTTTGTGAGCCATTTGGAAACCGCATTTTCAAATTGCGGCCTTAAAATAAGTCCTGAATGGACTTATTCAGAGCTTCCCACAACACCAGCGGGGTTAGCCAGGACTAATGTGCGGAATCGTAGGCATCGTCGGGCATGCCCCGGTCAATTTGTCTTTGTACGATGCATTGACTGTGCTCCAGCACCGCGGCCAGGATGCCGCGGGCATTGTAACGTTCGATGACAGTCGCTTCCATTTGCGCAAGGCCGACGGGCTGGTCAGCGATGTCTTCCACACGCGGCATATGCAGCGGCTGCGCGGTAATATGGGCATCGCGCATGTGCGCTATCCTACAGCCGGCAGTTCCTCGACCGCCGAGGCGCAACCGCTCTATGTGAACTTTCCCTTCGGCATCACGCTTGGGCACAACGGCAACCTCACTAACGCCGACGAGCTGAAGCGCGAGCTGTTTTTGCAGGACAGGCGGCATCTCAACACGGACTCCGATTCGGAGATCCTGCTGAACGTGTTTGCTCAGGAGCTATATCGCCAGGCAAGCTCTTCGATCAGGCCCGATGACATCTTCGCCGCAGTCGAGAGCGTGCACCGCCGCTGCAGGGGCGCCTACGCCGTGATCGGCATGACCGCTGGCGGTGGTATCTTCGCATTCCGCGACCCGTTCGCGATTCGCCCCGTGGTGTTTGGTGTTCGCAAGCGCAAGCGCGGCAAGGAATACATGGTCGCTTCCGAAAGCGTAGCGCTCGATTTTCTCGGTTTCGAGCGCGTTCGCGATCTTCGCCCGGGCGAGGCCATCCACATCAGCGCCGGCGGGGAGTTCTCCAGCCGCGACTGCGCCACCGAGTCGAGTTATTCGCCCTGCATCTTCGAGTACGTCTACTTTGCGCGCCCGGACTCGGTGCTCGACAATGTCTCCGTGCACAAGGCGCGCATGCGCATGGGCAATCGTCTGGCGCGCAAGATTCGTGCACAGTGGTCTGTCGACGACATCGATGTGGTAATCCCTGTGCCGGACAGCAGCCGTACTGCGGCGCAGGAAGTCGGCCATTGCCTGCAGCTCAAGTATCGTGAAGGCTTGATCAAAAACCGCTACATCGGGCGGACCTTCATCATGCCCGGCCAGCAACAGCGCAGGAAGTCGGTTCGCCAGAAGCTCAATCCTATCCGCCTGGAGTTCGAAGGCCGCAATGTGTTGCTGGTTGACGATTCGATCGTGCGTGGCACGACCTCGAAGGAGATCGTGCAAATGGCGCGCGACGCCGGTGCCAGGAAAGTGTACTTCGCCTCCGCTGCGCCGCCGATACGCTATCCCAATATCTACGGCATCGATATGCCGGCTGCGCACGAGCTCGTCGCGCATGGCAGAACGGATGACGAGGTTTGCGCGGCGATGGGCGCTGACCGTTTGATCTACCAGGACTTGCCCGATCTTGTAGAGGCGGTCAACAAGGGCAACCCGCAACTCAGTCAATTCGATTGCTCCGTATTCGACGGTCGCTACGTGGTCGATGTTGAACAACGTTATTTCGAGGACCTGGAGAAGCGTCGCGCGGATGCCGTCAAGGCCAAGCGGAAACGGCATGGTCAGGAAGCGGTAGGAATCGATCTATACAACAATGCTTGAGGCGCTGCGACGCTGCGCGATGTCGGTACTGCTGCTGCCGCCCGCCATGCCAATGTCGGTCGACGTGATAAGGAATGCAGGAATGGAGCAGGGGCCGCTACAAAAATACATCGCCCGTCTCGAGCGCGGCTTTCCGGGCGAGAGCTTCGATGCCCTGGCGCTGGTGAACGTGGGGCACCAACGTCTCTACTTTCTAAAAGACAGACGCGTTAAAAAGAGCTACCCGGTGTCCACTTCACGTCACGGGCTCGGCAGCGATCAGGACAGCCTGCGTACCCCGCTCGGTATGCACAAGGTAAGGGAGAAGATCGGACAGGGCGAGCCGCTGGGCAGGATATTCAAAGCGCGTGTACCGACTGCTGCACTCGCTGAACCGATGACCGAGCCCGCGCGCACGCCTGACGACTTTGTGACTTCCCGCATCCTGTGGCTCGACGGCCTGGAGGTGGGGGTCAATCGCGGCGACGGCATCGACTCCTTTGCCCGCTTTATCTACATTCACGGCACCCACGAGGAAGGCTTGATCGGCAGCCCGGCCTCCGAAGGTTGCGTGCGCATGAAAAACGCGGACGTGATCGAATTGTTCGACATG
>JBPCXK010000020.1:0-5749 GCA_051008635.1 Gammaproteobacteria bacterium | reverse complement strand
CAAATCGCGCTGGCGAGCATTGTGACCGGCATCGTTCTGCTGGTGACATCGATCGGCCAGCTGGCCACCAGCCCGATCCTGCCGTCGATGCTGACGATCGTGATTGCGATCGCGATCGGTATCTGGCTACTCGCACAGTATTGGCGTAATCGGCGTACACAAAGACTCGCCGAGTAAGCCACGTTCGGTTGGGACAACTGGGGGTGCAGCTTGGGAGAAGGGTGTCGTTAAACGCCGTTGCAGACGTAGGTTGGTGCGGAGCGCAGCGAAGCCCAACGGGCCATCGCTCTGGGATACCACCGCAAGTTGGGCTTCGCTTTCGCTCAGCGCCAACCTACGGGTGCTGTCATAGACTTTTGGACACGCCCTTCAGCCGCGAAGCGAAAGCGTGAAAGCTCGACAGTCGCGGCTGAAGCCGCTGCTACAAAGATCAGAGCCTTTCCTGGCTCAGGCAGTGTTTACAGGCAACGTACTAACCAACCGCAGGGCTCTGAGCGACAGCGTATTGCGCACCACGCGTAACGCGCACCAACTTGTTTCAAGGTGGCGGTTCCAGCGATTCCTGAACAGCAGTAATCTCCTCCTCCGTAATCGGAACACACTCGACAGCGAGAATTTGCGGATATATGTCCCAGTTACGCACGAAAAACTTCCAGCGCGAGCCATAGCCCGTCACGTGGCATTTGTTCACGTCGTTCTGGATACCGGCCGCCACGAAATCGGGAAAAAACACATTTCCGTTGGTGTACAAGCTCCAGGCATGATGCGCGATCGAGGGCTTGATTCGAAAATAGATACTGGTTTGATCCGTACAGCTGACGGACGCGCATCCCTGGGCCGAAAAGACGTTACCCGCCGGATCGATTTCCTGCGATTTGCCGAGGTACCAGATCTCCCCCGACTTGTACGACATCGCCATGCGGCTCGTGTCCCACACCAATTCGACGCAGGCGCCCAATACGGCCGGCGCCATCCACAGACCGACAGCGGTGAGCAGCACCATCACGCCGGCGCGCCTCTTCGAAAACAGGAGATCGCCGTCCGCATCGGGCACATAGACGATTCTGCGCCACAAGTTCCTGTAGCCACGCAACGGCGCTCTTACAAGCCACAGCGATGCTAGTGGGGTTATGACATTGCGGACCAGCGACTTGATAAACCGCCCGGCCGAGGCTAAAGCCTGGTGTGTATCAGTGACATGGCGTTGAGCCTGCCCAAAGGCCGAGCGTTTTTGCTTGCGTCTTAGCGCGTCCTGAGCGCTGGCCGCGTCGTTTTTTAGTTGCTCTGCTTGACGCAGCAGTTCATTCTGGTCGGGCGCACGTTGGTTATCAGAGCCCGTTGGCTGTGCCATACCCGACTCGTCAGGCCGTGTGGGTCGTCGGCTTTTTGTCCGCCGAATCGCCACCTCGCGGACTCACGATCGAAAGCTCCTGGTTCTGCTCTTCGTAGACAACTTCCATGACGCCACTCGCTTGTTGATTCAGGAGTATGGTGTTTGCGACTGCGGGGTGAATATTAGACGCGAAATAACCAGGAATTCCGCGCGCGCCGTTGGTCGGGTTATAGTGGTCCCTGCACAGGGCAACGAGCGATTGTTCTGATAACTCGATGCTCAGATCGTGGCCCTGGGCGCTGATCTGGGAGTTGAGCTTGTCGATTTCTCGACGCGCTATTCTCTCAATTACAGGCAGGTCCAGCGAGTTGAAGCATACAATGTTCTGCCGGCCGTTGAATCGATTCAAAAATTCAGGTCGGTAGTATTTTTCGAGGTCATTGATGGTTTCCCTTGCCGCATCCTCAAATGACATCGATTCATCGAGGAAATTGGTTTGTCCGATGTTGGTCGTCATGATTATGACGGCATCGCCGAAAGACACGGTCAGGCCACGGTTGTCGGTGAGACGTCCATCATCGAGCACCTGCAGAAAAACATTAAAAACATCAGGGTGAGCTTTTTCGATCTCGTCGAACAGAATGACGACGTATGGGTTCCTTCGCATTGCGTTTGTCAAGATACCGCCGGCTTCATATCCTTCGTATCCCGGAGGCGCGCCAATCAGCTTGGCTACCGCATGCTTTTCCATGTACTCGGACATGTCGAAACGCAACAGGGCCCGTTCGTCATCATGCAACACGGCCGTCAGCGCCTTGGCGATCTCCGTTTTGCCCACGCCCGAAGGGCCCAGAAACATAAATGACGCCTGAGGTTTGTGGGAATCTCTGAGCCCAACCCGGGCAACGCGCACGGCATCAGCCAGTTTCTTTATCGCATGATCTTGTCCGAACACCCGCGCAGCCAGCGCCTTGTCGAGGTTAAGGAGCTTCGCTCGCTCGTCCTGGTTCAGTTTGCTTGCCGGGATTCCGGAGATCTCACTGAATTCCAGCAGTACGTGCTCAGCCACCAACTGCAGATGGGCGTTGATTCCCGCTGTTAGTGTCCTGAATTTGGCGCTGTTTGCCTCAATCGCTGTCTGCACTTTAGCGATGTCGGCTTTCAGCTCGTTGACCGGCTCGGACTCGTAGCCCCCTGCCGCGGCGCGCATGTTGAAGGCCCTGAATTCCTGATCCCTGGTCTTGCCGGATGCGTCGGCGCCCGACTGATCATCGGCCATGCGGTCGCGACTTTCGCCGTCTTTTCGTCTTTGCTCCTCGAGTTGATTCTCCAGACTGCGAAGCGTTTCCTCGCCGTCCGTTCGATTTTTCTGCAGCTTGCGCAACTCGTCCTGGGTTGCCTTCCACGACTCCAGAAGACCGTCGATATCCGACCCGAGGCCGGCAAGCAGACGCTTCAACTCCTCTTTCGACTGGCCAGCGAGGTATCCGGAATAGCTGTCCGACTCGAGCGCAGTAGTGACCTCCGCGATCTCCGCTTCCTTTTCATCGAGGCCGGGCGGGCGGGCGTGAGCTGCTTGCCTGTACGTCGCGAACGCCCGATCGAGCAGGTTGAGACTGCGTTCCGGCTGGGCGCGGCTCAGACTCATTTCGCGAACCCGGTATTTGCTCGTCAGGTCTATCGCTGCATCAATCGCACCGGGATCGACGGGAATCTGATGGTGGCGTTCCAGGACATTGACGGCCTCACGCACGATGAGCCTCAGCGTCGTGCCGTCAGGTTCATGCAAATCCAGCATTGTGTAGTATTCGTTCATGTTGGAATGGCACTTGAGAACGACCTCGAGATCCTCGTCTCGTGTTTCGAAAATTGCCTGAAACCTACCCCTCTCGATTTCCCGCATCAGCGCGTTGATAAAATTCGTGCAACCGTTGTTGCGAGTGGCTTCTATGAAGTCCCGCATGTCTTCAACAATCAACAAGGTTTCTGGATAGCGCGACAGTCGCCGCAACAGTTTCTGAAAGTTCTCGTTCATCGTGGCGATGTCGCCGGACGAGAACAGACCGTCCGTATCGAGCCAGAATATTCGTTTATTGACGATGTCGAATGGCGTCTCGGGCTCCCGCTTTGCGGCTTGCAGACCCAAACAAAGCGCCGTGCAACCCACCCCGCCGGGACCGACCAGGAGGACGCTGTTTGCGCTGCTGCGCATCAGAATGCGCGACAGTTTTTTCAACTCGTCGTCGCGCCCGACCAGACGAAAATCGGGCTTTTGGGTGAGGTAGTCGCTCCCGCGGATCAGGTAATCCTGGGAATCTTTAGCCGCCATGGTGTGCGCTGCTATTCGCGACCTAATTTGAAGGGATTGGGCAGCTCCTCGTCGGTCGGCGGGGCCTTCTCGGCTTCGCCGGGGGCGGACCCGCCTTTGCCAGCTACCACATCGGCAACGACGGCAATCGATTCCTTGACGTCCTCCTGAACATCCTTGGCGGTTTCCTCCAGCTTGCCCAG
Source organism: Gammaproteobacteria bacterium (assembly GCA_051008635.1). GTDB lineage: Bacteria > Pseudomonadota > Gammaproteobacteria > JBPCXK01 > JBPCXK01 > JBPCXK01. The sequence continues at coordinate 1,905 of JBPCXK010000020.1, read as the reverse complement.
CAGGTCTTTCGTCTCCGCCAGACCTTCACGCGTAATGTCGGTGGCTGTCCTGATGACATCGCCGTATTGCTCCAGATCCTGTAGTGCTTTGGTCAGCTCGGTATTCTGCTCATGGGTACCGAGCGCCAAACGTATGACTTCTTTCTGAGTCAGGTCCTGCGTCTTGTTGGTCATCCGCTCCAGTGACATCCGCGCCATTTCCGACGACTCGCCCAAGGCAGCCGCGGAGACAGCCTGAAGCACCGTGCTGAGCTGGTCGGCGACACCGGCGACGCCTGAGCTGTGCAGCTGGCGAGTCTTGCTGATCTGCTGCTCGTTGCCATCCTTCATCGATTTGATACGGTGACTGGAATTGGTCAGCTCTGCCAGCACCGTAGTCGTATCGACCGCAGAAGTGCTGAGCGCCGAGATGTAATTCTCGAGCTCCCGTTTCTGTCGCTCGCGATTCATCGCCTCAATGTCACCTTCCTCTTGCCCCGTGGGCTGAAGTGTTTCGCGCAAGCCTTCGTTTTCGTTGTGCGCATGTTTCGTAGCGTCGTTGAGAATCGCGTAGATCTCCCTCATCGAGTAATTTGCCTCCGTGAGGTTATCGATCTGCTTATCCATGCCAGAAAAATGCTCTGAAATGGTCGACACGCGCGTCTCGGTGGTATCGATAAACTCCTGGGCCGCCGTCACCAGGCCCTCTTGCCGCTGTTTGTGCTCGTCGGAACTGATATCGAGGAGCTCCCTGAGCTTGGACTTGGCGCCAGTGAACTCCATGCCGAGCTCCGACTGCGGCAGCGAGTAGCTGGACGCTTCCCGAATTTTACTGGTGAGTGCCGCAAGCTCGGACTGCTTCTGCCGTAACAGGAGCTCGTTCTTTGCCATTTTCTCGCGCGAGGATCTTCTGACTCCGCCCAGCCCAAACAGCACCTTGTCCTCGCTCAGCACCGCGTTTTCCTCCGTAACGGCGCGAATTTCGGCGGATATTCTTTCGAATGCGGCCTGCTGCTGTTCCCGCTCTGCCGCGATGCGGGCTTCGGCTTCCTTGTCCAGGGCGATTTCCTTGAATGCATCGAAGGTCAGCCCGTTAGTGCGCAGGGTGTACACCGCATCGACGATTTCGGTTAGCGGCGCAATTCTGTCTTCAAAGGCCACAAGGGCATTGTTCAGATCGTCATAAACCGTTTTCAATTCAGAAAATGCTTCGGTATCGGTCAGATCGATAATCTGCTGGGCCATGCGCTTGCGTTCGAACTGCAGGTATTCCTTGAATGCCTTGAACTCCTCCAGGCGTGCCTTCGATTCGTCCTTGGACTCGGCAAACGTCAACGCCCTGGCCACCGACTCCATCTTCTGCTTTGGATCGGCGTCCGGGTCGAACATGATTTTGTAGAAGGTGTTGGCCGCAATATCGGCAAACCGCGAGGAGGCGGCATCGACGACATCCGGCTGTTCTTGCGGCTTCGTCGTGGCGGCCTGCCGTGTGGAGGTCTCACGTGCGCGATCCAGTAACTCCTGGACGCCGTCTTGCGTCTCTTTCTGCCTGTGCCCTTTTGCGCTTCCGGAAGTCATGTCGTGCCTGCTTGTTTGTCGCCTGAAACCACAATATAGACGAGAGCGTGGCTTGCCGCCATAAGGAACGGGGCCATTCTCCAATGCATGGGATGCAGCCTGCCTAGCCCGCATTTCTCACCACAATGACGAGCCCTCGCTTGATCTTTGATTCCACAACGCATTTTCTTCAGTCGGAAATACGACCTGTATTCCGCTCCGTCAGAAAATGCCTTGTGAATTCAAATCTCTGCGCGATCATCTCGCCCCGTGGGTAGAGTCGATGACTGGCGCGGTATCCACAGGGATCGGGGAGTTGCTGTTGTCCGGCGGCTTTCGCCATGTGCCGGTGCCTCAATCCGTCCCATT
>JBPCXK010000019.1:0-2500 GCA_051008635.1 Gammaproteobacteria bacterium | reverse complement strand
CCTTGTCCACGGCCGCGCGCCTCACACGCCGGCGAAGCGCGGTTAGGCGAGGGGTGGTAAAGTCCGCCGTTGAAGAGGCACATCCTTGGTTCCGGCTAGGCCGGGTTAGAGAGTTTCCTGCCGGTTGAGCGCTGTCGTCTCGGTACGTATCTTCCAGTTTCCCCGACGCCGTACCACCCACCATTAAAAATACGCAGCGGCGCTGCGCACTGGGCGTGCTGACGCGCAGGGCATTCTCCGTCGATTCACGCGGCGTAACCCCGCTCCGTGTCATCAGGGCTGCAACTTGTTTCTAATAAATGTAAATAAACGTGAATATTGCCTTGTTTGTGTCTTGCCGCGTTGCTCTAATCATCGGGTGTCAGTTGGGAAGCTTTACAAAATGCGTATCGGAGCAAACATCCAGGGACTCAACACAGCGCTCAACGTGTGGTTCTTTTTAGCGCTGCTGAGCCTCGCACTCGGATCAGCCTTCGCTCTTTACCTCGGGATCGCCAGAAGTCCGCTCGCCGATGCCAGTGCATCTTTTTACCACTATCTCGTCGGTCACGTGTTCATGGTGCTGGTCTCCTGGCTACTCACCGCGTCGATATTCGTGTGGTTTCGCGCCGTCGATACGCAACAGACTCTGCCGCTCGCGGGCTTATTGTTCATTGCCATAGGTCTGATCGCTTATTCCGTTGTTGCCGAAACCGGCACGCCTTACATGAATAATTATGTACCAGTAGTGCAGAACAGAGTCTTCTTTCTCGGCGCGGCAATGTTTTTCGCGGTGATTGCCACGGTGATCATAGGACTCTCCGCATCGATTCCGCGCTACTGGCTCTCATCGGACAACTTTGAAGTCGCCATTGCAGTGAGCCTGATGGTTGCCTGCATCATGATTGGAGCACAGTTCATCTCCTTTATTGCTCAGCCGTTCGAGTATGATTCGTGGGTAACGTACGAACGCCTGTTCTGGTCCGCCGGACATGTGCAGCAGGTTCTCAATGGCACGATGTTCGTCGTCATTTGGTACGGTTTGCTTCATGGCGCGGGGATTGTTGTCAGGCACAACTTCTTGCACAAACTCGCCAACCTGGTACTGATCTTCGCTGCATTGGTATTTGCAGTGGCGGGGTTGTTTATCGACCCGGCAAGTCATTCGGCGCGGGTTGTCTCGGGTGTGACCTATGGGATTTCACTTGGCATACCGATTCTGATCCACGCGTATTACGTGCTCAAAAACCTGCCCGCGGATCCAATCCGCCGCAATGCCATACTCTTCTCAATGGCAATATTTTTTCTCGGCATTGCGATCGCATACATCGGTTTGGATAACGACACCAGAGTGCCGGCACATTATCATGGCACGGTTGCGTCTCTGACACTGGTCATGATGGGTTACATGTACTGCTACCTACTGGATAGTTGTCCCATTAAGGTGTCCACTGACTGGATCTGCCGGCAACTCAAGCTCTTCGGCTTTGGTATCGTGCTGCTGATGAGCGGTCTGTACGCTGCCGGCCTATTTGGTGCGCCGCGTAAGGTGCCGACAACGAGTTTTACGGACAGTCCCGTGGCACATTTTTTCCTGTACATGCTGGGCATCGGTACCGTGCTGGCAGTGACTGGTGTAGCGATGTTCCTGTTCCTGGTTATCAGGGTGTTGTTGAGATCAACGTACGGCCCTGTACGAACGCGCCAGGCGTTATAGTAGTCTGACCCACCGCAGGCGGCTCGCGTGACGGTTTGCCGCGCAGGTACAAACTATGCAAGCTGGCTTGGTCAGGAGTGCTCGCTTCGAGCTTCGTCCAACGGACAATGCGGTGGCCGGAACCTGAATCCAGTCGACCGATCATATGCCGGTACCTAACCCGCATATCTCACAGGGCGGACAACCGAATGGCAGTAATGTGTGTGAAATCAACCATCTCTACTCCCCATCGTTCGAGTACGTGAGTGACACCGTGTCCTATTCGGTTTTCAGGACGTATCTGGCTGCGCACAATCAGCGAAGCCAGGCACCGCCTAAGAAATCCGAATCCCCGTGAGAAATGCGGGTGACCAAAGGTTCTCGTGTTCTGTTAGGACTGGCATGGAAGCTGAGCCTGGCGACGGCTGCGCTTGCCTTGTTCATGGCTATACGGTCCGCCCTCTATGAGACGGGAGTTGACTATCAACAGGGAGCGCTGTTCAGACTCCTGTACATCCATGTACCCGCAGCTTGGTTTTCGCTACTGCTGCTGATAACGCTGGCTACTGCACAGCTGGTCTACAGCACTACCGGCGCCCGCTGGTTGCTTAAGGTGCTCGGTGTCAGTCTAGCCATTGGTTTGCCGTGTACGGTGATAGTGCTGGCTACCGGCCTGTATTGGGGCCGTCTCATCTGGGGCGGCGTGGTCTACCTCGATCCGCGCATTGTGGCCCAGATTTTCGTGCTGGCACTGTATCTGGTGTACGCGCTGTTGCGCATTACGAAGGTCTACACATTGTACGTCTCCGCGACTACATGGGCTGC
>JBPCXK010000018.1:0-5540 GCA_051008635.1 Gammaproteobacteria bacterium | reverse complement strand
CCCCTGATTGTTCTCTATGTTTTTTTATTCCATCGGGGCATAGGTGAATGAGAGGGGGCGCAACCTAATGGATCAGTTGACGGTTTTTATTTCACTGATAGGGATTGTGTGTATTGTGGGTGTTGGTCTATGTCTTTATTTACACAAACGTGATGGAGACGACACGTGACATCTAAAATCGAGTGGTACGACGTCGCGGGTTGTGATGTAAGCACATCGAAGAGTGACGGTGAGAACTGCGACGTGGTGATTTTATTGGCCAATTTGGATGGGCATAAGACCTGTGGCATCAAGATGCCGCACGAGCAGGCGGAGTTATTTATTTGCTCATTGATTGATGCGGTGGAGTCGGGTCGTGCGGGGGCGATGCCGCCGCGACTGGCGCCCCCGACCTTGAACTGATGAACGATTGCGGTGTAGAGGGAGTATTGAGCAATGATTGACGATCCGACAGCGCACGTGAACGTGAGTGGCATGGACGAGCCCAATCCCGTGGTGATGCAGTTGCACCGTAACATTGCTTATGTTCGGCAGTGTTCGGAGAAGCGGCGCAAGATGTTGAAGAAGATGCGCCGGGCGACGGCGGGTAAGGATCCGTATACGCAGGAGGATGAGCAGCAGATCCGAGCCAATCTGATTTACTCGACGTTCATGGGGTTGATGCCGCATTTATATGCGCGGGCGCCGGAGTCGCAGGTGCGCCCGGCGGAGGCGGCGGATTTGAATCGTGAGCCTTGGATTGGCGGTTTTGCGCGCACGTTGCAGGTGGTGGTGAACCGGGCGGTACGCGAGGCGGGTACGAAGGTGGCGGGGAAGCGCGCGGTGATGGGCACGTTGGTGGGCGGTGTGGGTTGGGTCAAGTGCACGTATCAGCGCGATTACCGGCGCGATCCGCACATCGAGCGTCGGTTGAACGATGCGCAGGACAATATGGCGCGGCTCGAGCACGAGGTGGCGGAGTTACAGAATCCGGATCAGGATGAGCGCGAGTTACGCGCGCGTCGAGATCGGTTACAGGATTTAGTGGCGGCGTTATCGCAGCAGGTCGAGGTGTTGGTACAGGAGGGGTTACGGGTGGAGTTCGTGGCGGCGGAGAACATGGAGTGTGATCCGATGCTCGAGTGTGCGCTCGACTATGAGCAGGGTCGGTTCATGATGCAGCGTATTTTCATGCCGTTGGAGGAAGCGGAGTCGAAGTTTCAGGTCAAGCTCGATCTGGCCCGGTTCTACACCATTGACGGTCGGCAGGAGACCGACGGTCACGCGTCGACGCCGGTGCCGGTGAGTATGACCGGGCAGGTGAACGAGGCGCACGGCAATCAGTATTTGGTGGCGGTGTGGGAGTGTTGGGACAAGACGGTGCAGACGGTGTACACGGTGGTGGAGGGCTTTCCGCAGTTTGCCCGTCCGCCGTTTCAGCCGAGCACCTTGGGTGAGCGTTGGTACCCGTTTTTCGGACTGGCATTCTTTCCGGTTGACGGGGTGTATTGGCCGTTGAACATGGTGGAGTTATTACGCGAGTTACAGCAGGAGTACAACGACACGCGCACGCAGTTGGCGGAGCACAGGGAGATCTCGATTGCGCATTGGATGGTGGATGCGGAGTTGGACGAGAAGTCGGTGCGGCGTTTTCGTTCGGCCAAGATGGGTGATTTGACCATGGTCAACACGCAGGGTCGGCCGATCCGCGATGTGGTGGTGCCGGCGGACAACCCGGCGATCAATCCGGTGGTGTATGACACCGGCCCGATCCGTTCGGACATCGAGATGGTCTCGGGTTTACAGGATGCGGCGCGCGGTGCGGTGTTCAATGCCAAGACGGCGACCGAGGCGGAGATATTGCAGCAGGGTTTGGTGTCGCGCACGAGCGAGATGCAGGACAGTGTGGAGGATTGGATCAATGAGTTGATGAAGTATGCGGCGGAGATTTTGTTGCAGGAGTTAGTGGTGGAGGATGCGTTACGTTTGGCCGGTCCTGGGGCGGTATGGCCGACCTTGCACAAGGCGCAGATTTTCGATCTGGTGGCGATAGAGATGCGTGCGGGTTCGAGTCGGCGGCCCAACCGCACGCGCGAGCAGCAGCTTTGGATTCAGTTGGTGCCGCAGCTGCGGGAGCAGATGATGATTGTGCGCCAATTGATGGCGACGGGATTGGATCCGGGACCGGAGGTAGAGCTTCTCAAGGAGACGTTGCGCCGCTTTGACGAGCGCATTGAGTTGGAGAAGTACATTCCGGGGATCACGCAGTATTTAGCGTTGATGCAGCAGCTGAACAATGGTGGTCTGGGGGTGGGTGGCGGTGCACCGGCAGGGCCTCTGTCAGGTCCCCCCGGGCAGGGTCCACAGGCGCCATCGACGCCGATCCCTGGACCGCCCCCATTGGATCAGGCGCCGGGCTCGAATGCGTTTCAGCCGGGCGGGACGGGCTTGAGTCGTTCGCAGGTGGGGGTCAATCCGGGTCGGCAGGTGCAGGGTGTGGGACAGGCGGTATGAGGTTTTGCTGTTGTGAACGTTGTGTTTTTTTTGATGTTAAGCCGCTTGAACAATTACACACGTCAGAGGAAGGGGTCTGTAAGCGTTGGCCGCCCCGACCGACTGCCATTTTTAACAAAGAGGACAATCTCGCGCCGACAGCTTATTGGCCGGCTGTGAGTATGGTCGATTGGTGTGGTGAGTTTGAGCTAAAGACAGGCCATCATCTTTTCGACAAGAACATTCAGCGCGTTACAGGTAAATCAGTGGCGGAGGTGCAGTCATGAGTGAGGATCAGGGTAATGGGGCGGCAGGCGCGCCCGTTGTTGGCGCTGACGGCGATTCGGGGCCACAGAGCATGTTGGCCGCACTGGAGGCCGAGGCGGGCTTCAGTGGTGATTTACCAAGTGCCGACGGCACGGCGGCGGTACCGTCGGATGCGGGAGCGGATGTTGCGTCGGAGCCGTCTGTTGACGCGAGCGGTGCGGCGTCGGGCGTGTCCGGGGTGGAGGCGTCGGCATCGCAACCCGCTGCGGGTGCAGTTGAGGGGGATGCGGCGCGCGATACTGGGCTGGCCGGTGAAGCGGGGGCGTCTGATGATACGGCGTCGGTGGAAGCCGCGGCTGCTGCGTCCGATAGCGGGGCACCGGATGATTTACTGGACGTCCCTGACGGTTTAGAGGCGCGCGCGAAGGAGCGTTTTACGCGCTTGGTGGACACGAACAAGACGTTGACCGGTGAGCGCGACGAGTTCAGGGGTCAGGCGGAGGCGTTCACGACGTTATTCCGGGACATTGGCGGAACCAACGATCAGGTGGCGGGCGCGTTGAATTTCGTCAAGCTGGAGTCAGCGGGCGATCTGGAGGGTGCGTTGCGGTTGATCGATCAGAAGCGTGCCGATTTGGCGGTGCGTTTGGGTCGACCGGTGGAGGGCATCGATGCGTTGGCCAAGCATCCGGATTTGAAGCAAGCGGTGGATGACGTCTTGATGGACGAAGGCTTCGCGCGCGAGTTGGCGATGCGTCGTGAGCAGGCCAGTGCGTTGCAGGGTGAGGCGCAGGCGCGGGCGCAGGCGGACAGTGCGGCGCAGGCGCAAACGGCGCAGAATGCGGCCTATCAGGGGCAGGTGAACGCGGCGGTGGCGGCGGTGGAGGCGCAGGAGCGGCGGTGGTCGGAGACGGATCCGCATTTTCAGCTGAAGATTGATCGCATGAAGCCGCAGATTGCGAACATTGCGCAGACCTATCCGCCCGATCAGTGGGCCGGGCAGATCAACACGCTCTACGACATGTTGAGTGGGATGGCGGCGATGGCGGCGGAGGGGAGCAAGCCGGGGATGGCGCCGTTGTCGGGATCGGGATCGGGGGCGGGGGCGGCGCAGCTGGGTGAGCCGAAGAACATGTTGGAGGCGATAGAGCGGGGGTTGAAGGTGAACGCGGCGGCGTGATCGATCTCTGGGTGGGAGTAGGGCTCGAGACGATAGTGGGTGTGGTGGCGTACATGGTGGTCTACGGGGTGGTGTGGATATGGAACCTGTGGCAGAAGCGCAAGAATCGATGAGCATGATGGACGTCGTTGTGAGTTCGGCGGTTCATGGGGGGTTGCACGTCGTTGTTATTGTGATCCTCATTGGGATCGTGGTGATGCAGTGGCGGCTGTATCGGCTGATGCGGGGAGACGGCGGGGACTAGGCGACGGGGCTCAGGGTGAACACGCGGACAATGGCGGCTATGGCGGCGACTAGCGCCACCACGGTGATGGCGGTCCAGTAGCGGCGTTGCCATTTCCAATGTTTGCGATGTTCTTCCCACTGCTTCTCTTGTTGCGCCCAGTTATGTTCTTGCGCTAATCGGGTGCGGATGTCGGCGTAGAACGCTTGGTCTTCTCGGTCCGGTACGGTGCTCATGACGGACGTTTCGCGCGGTCACGGCAGTGGTCAATCCACGCTTGTTCATCGATGTCGGTGATCCGGGTGGCGGTGCCGATTTTGGTGATGCGCAGGCGGCCGGCGGCGATTTCGCGGTAGAGCGTGGCCCGATGGACGTGGCGTCGTTGCGCCACGCTGTCGATAGTGTCCGAGGTGCCTGCGTTCGAGCGTTCAGTTACTTGTGGCGACTTCAATCGATTCTCCAGAGTCGGATTGCGACGTGTAGCGAAACCTTATCATGTTGCCAGTGCGTGAACAATTCTTGCATTCTGGCGGTGGCGTTCTAAGCTTCGAGTAGTTTTCGCCACACCAGGCTGTAATACCGGGTGACGCCGATCCGGAGCGCTGTACACGAGGGGGTCGCGCGCCTTCACCAGTGACGAACGAGCCGCTGCGCGCAACGTGTTGCGCAACGTGTTGCGCACGCCACGCACGCGGTACGGACTTTCGTTTCTCGTGAGGATCGCGTTATGCCTTTTACGGCGGCGGAGATCCAGGACGCAGGCAAGATCGGTCTGGATTTCTATTTAAAGAACAACCCCATCGACCAGGTGAAGGTCGAGCGCCCGTTGTTGCGGCGTCTGATGCAGACGAAGCGCAATTTCCCGGGCGCGAAGCAGTTCGTGGTTGAGCAGCTTCGGATCACCTACGGATCGAATTTCCAGTGGTTCTATGGCACGCAGGTCGTGACCTACAACCGCCGGCAATCGATTGAGCAATCGAATTTCCCCTGGCGGGGCGCGCACGACGGTTTCTTTCTGGACGAGGACCGTTTGTTACAGAACGGTATTTCGATCACGGATGACGCCAAGGGCGGGGCCAATTCGCGCGCAGAGCGCTTGATGCTCACTAATTTGATTGATGAGCAGAGCACGATATTGCGTCTTGGTTTTGAGGAGAAGTTCGATTTCGAGATACATTTGGATGGTACCCAGCATCCGGAGGCATTGGCGGGACTCGATCATTTGATTTCGACCACGCCCGCGGTGGGGGTAGTCGGGGGTATTGATCGGGCGGCTAATCCGTGGTGGCGCAATCATGTGTTCCCCGGGCTGACCTTGGCCAACATGGTTGACACGATGGAGCAGGGCACGCGGGCGTGTTCGAGGAACGGCGGCAAGCCGAATTTCATGCTGGCCGG
>JBPCXK010000017.1:0-6849 GCA_051008635.1 Gammaproteobacteria bacterium | reverse complement strand
GGCTTTGCCGGTTGACTCGATGCTCGTGGCCTTGCGCAGCTACGCCGGGCTACCGCACCGCACCGAGTTCGTTGCCGAGCACGCTGGCGTTTGCTGGTACAACGACTCAAAGGCGACGAATGTCGGCGCCACGCTTGCAGCGATAGACGGCTTGCCCGGGCGCATCGTGTTGATTGCCGGCGGTGACGGCAAAGGTGCGGACTTCAGTCAACTCAAAGCCGCGGTAACCCGCAAAGTGCGGGCGCTGATCTTGCTCGGACGCGACGCGGATATCATCGCCGGTGATGTGGCCGGCGCCGCGCCGATTACGAAGGTCGACGACATGCGAACGGCCGTGCGCGAGGCAAACGCGCTGGCGCAACCCGGAGACAGCGTGTTGTTGTCGCCGGCCTGCGCGAGCTTCGACATGTTTCAAAACTACGCGCAACGCGGCGAAGTCTTCATGCAGGCGGTCCTGGCCCGCATATCTCACCACGAATGACGGCGCTGGCTTGATCACTGATTCCACAAGGCATTTTCTTCAGTCGGAAATACGACTTGTATTCCGTTCCTTCAGACAATCCATTGTGAATTCAAATCTCGGCGCGGTCATCTCGCCCCGTGGCGAGATATGCGGGCTGGAGGGTCAGCGATGAGCGTCGCGAGCCAGGCCAGCCGCCGGGCCGCAGAAGGCTTCGAGATCCAGCTTCGCCAGCATCTGGATCTGACTTTGCTGATCTGCGTCGCGACGCTTGCCGGTCTTGGTCTGGTGATGCTGACGTCGGCGTCGATCAGCGTCGCGGACCGCGATCTGGGCAACGCCTTTTACTACCTGCAACGCCAGTCGGTATTCGTCGGCGCGGGCATTTTGGTAGCTGCCGCTTGCTACCGCATTCCGTTGACGCTCTGGGAGGCAGGCGGTTTCGGCCTGCTAATGCTGACCTACGTGCTGCTCGCGCTCGTGTTGTTGCCGGGCGTCGGCAAGACGGTCAATGGCAGCACGCGCTGGCTGCCGCTCGGGGTTTTCAGCCTGCAGGTCTCGGAGGTCGCGAAGCTGTTCATGACGCTGTATCTCGCGGGTTATCTCGTGCGGCGGCGCCAGCAAATCCGCGAGTCGATGTGGGGATTCCTGAAACCGGTTTTCCTGATCCTGTTGACGAGCGTGCTGCTGCTCGCCGAACCCGACTTCGGCGCCGCGGTGCTGCTCACGTGCATCGCCATGGGCATGTTGTTCCTCGGGGGCGCGCGTCTCGGCCAGTTCGGGATGCTGCTTGTTCTCGCCGGCGGCGCGGTGGCGATGCTGGCGGTCTCATCACCCTACCGGCTGGAGCGGATTACGGTTTTTCTGAACCCCTGGGCCGATCCGTACAACAGCGGTTTTCAGCTCACGCAGTCGTTGATCGCGATCGGCAGCGGTTCGTGGTTCGGCGTGGGTCTGGGCGCAAGCATTCAAAAGCTTTTTTATCTGCCGGAAGCGCACAACGACTTTCTGTTCGCCGTCATGGCGGAGGAGTTGGGTCTGGTCGGAGCCATTGCAGTAATCGCGCTGTTCGGCTTGTTCGTATGGCGCGCTTTCGCCGTCGGCGCCAATGCCGAGCGCAGGGGCGTGCGCTTCGGTGCTTACCTGGCATACGGCATCGGAATCTGGGTGGGGCTGCAGGCATTCATCAACATCGGCGTGAACATGGGCGTGTTGCCGACCAAGGGTTTGACGCTGCCGTTCATGAGCTCCGGTGGCAGCAGCATGCTCGTTTTGTGCGCCGCTTTCGGTTTGTTGCTGCGTGTGCATCGCGAGAGCGCAGGCGCGTCGGTGATTCCGCCGGCGGGCGTCGGCGTGCGCAAAAACAAGAAAAAAAAGGATGAGCGGAGCAGGAATCAATGACCGGCGCTAAGCAACCCGTCATGATCATGGCCGGTGGCACCGGTGGGCACGTGTACCCTGGGCTGGCGGTCGCGCTGGAGTTGTTGAAGCGCGGCGCGCCGGTGATCTGGCTTGGCACGCGCGCGGGTCTGGAGGCCCGTGTCGTGCCGCAGCACGATATCCCCGTTGAGTGGTTGTCGGTGAGCGGTGTACGTGGCAAACGTGGCCTCGCGCTGTTGCGTGCGCCGTTCTTGTTGTTCTTCGCCCTGTGGCAGGCGCTACGGATTTTTCTGCGTTGCAAACCGCGTGCCGTGCTGGGTCTTGGTGGCTTCGTCGCCGGGCCAGGCGGATTGATGGCTGCCTTGCTGCGCAAGCCGCTGGTGATTCATGAGCAAAACGCGGTCGCCGGGCTCACCAATCGCTGGCTGCTGCCGCTGAGCCGTTTCGCGCTCGAGGGCTTTCCGGGCACGTTTACCAGCCGCAAGGCGGTTATCACGGGCAATCCGGTGCGCGCGGAAATCGCCGCGGTTGCTCCCCCCGATAAGCGCTTTGCTGAGCAGCGCACGCGGCTGCATCTGCTGGTTTTCGGCGGCAGTCTCGGCGCTGCCGTGTTCAACGACGTGGTGCCGCGCGCCCTGCACACCCTCAGTGAGGATGTGCGCCCGGAAGTCTGGCAGCAAGTGGGCGAGGCCCATCTGGATGCCGCGCAGCAAAATTACCGTTCAGCAGGCGTGGTGTCCCGTCTCGACCGGTTCATCGAAGACATGGCCGAGGCGTACTGTTGGGCGGACCTCGTGCTGTGCCGGGCCGGGGCGCTGACGGTCGCGGAGTTGGCTGCCGTCGGTGTGGCGGCGATCCTCGTGCCGTATCCGTACGCCGTCGCCGATGAACAGACCGCGAATGCGCAGTTCCTCACCAGGGCCGGCGCGGGCGTGTTGATTCCACAGGCGGATTTTACCCCCGCTCGCGTAGCGCAAGTGCTGAAACGCTTTCACGACAACCGCAAAGAGCTCGAGGACATGGCCGTTGCCGCGCGCGAGCTCGCGAAACCGGGAGTGGCTGCACAAATCGCGGACATCTGCCTGCAAGCCGCTGCGGGCAAGCGGCCGGCCGACCTGATTGAGGGAACGCAGGCGTGACAGGCAGGCCCGACAACATGAGCATGCGACGCATCCGGCGTATCCATTTGATCGGGGTCGGCGGCTCGGGCATGGGTGGCATCGCCGAGGTGCTGGCAAATCTTGGTTATGAGGTCAGCGGCAGTGACTTGAGTCAAAACGCGGTCACCATGCGGCTCGCGAAGCTGGGGGTGGAAATCAAACACGGCCACGAAGCCGCGAACGTTCTGAACGCCGATGTCGTCGTCGTGTCGAGTGCCGTGCCGGCGGACAACCCGGAAGTCAGCGCCGCGCGCGAGCAGCGCATACCCGTCGTGCCACGTGCCGAGATGCTGGCCGAGCTGATGCGATTTCGCTACGGCATCGCAGTCGCCGGTACCCACGGCAAGACGACGACGACGAGTTTGATCGCAAGTCTGCTTGCCGAAGGCAAGCTCGATCCGACGTTTGTTGTCGGTGGCCTGCTGAACAGCACCGCGAGTCACTCACGTCTCGGCTCGGGCCGTTATCTGGTTGCCGAGGCGGACGAGAGCGATGCTTCGTTTCTGCACTTGCAACCGATGATGGCGGTCGTGACCAGCATCGATGCCGATCACCTGGTTGCCTATGACGGCGACTTTCAGAAGCTGCGAGCGACTTTTGTGGATTTTATTCACCACTTGCCGTTTTACGGGCTTGCCGTGCTGTGTCTGGATGACGCCGAGGTGCAAGGCATTCTGTCTGAGATCGAACGCCCGCTGCTCACTTACGGTATCGACGGCGATGCGGACATCCGCGCCACCGACGTGCGGCACGAAGGCACGCGCACCACGTTTGCGGTTCACTTGCCGCGGCGCGACGAGCCGCTCGAGATCACGCTGAACCTGCCGGGCCAACACAACGTGCTGAACGCGTTGGCGGCCATCGCTATCGCTAACGAACTGGGCGTGAGCGACGAGGCGATCCAATCTGCTTTGAACGGCTTCGAGGGTATCGGGCGTCGCTTTCAGGTGTGGGGTGAGTATCACACTCCGGCCGGTTCTGTGCTGCATATCGACGACTACGGTCATCATCCGACCGAAGTGCGTGCGACCCTGGTCGCAGCGCGCGGGGCCTGGCCCGAACGGCGGCTCGTGCTGGTGTTTCAGCCGCATCGTTACACTCGCACCCGCGATTTGTTCGAAGACTTCTCCGAGGTCCTGAGCGAGGCCGACGTGCTGGTGCTGTTGCAGGTCTATGCGGCGAGCGAGGCGCCGATTGCAGGTGCAGACAGCCGCGCGCTGTGCCGTTCGATTCGCGCGCGCGGCAAGGTCGACCCGGTGTTCGTGGAGGACGCGCCTGCCTTGACCGAGACACTGCAAAACCTGTTGCGCGACCAGGACCTGCTGATCACACAGGGCGCGGGCAACATCGGCGCCATCGCCGCTGACCTGCGCGCCCAACTGAGCGGGGCCACTTCATGATGGCGGCGCAGTCACAAGCGCCGTTGCGCGGCGAGCTTGTCTTTGATCATCCGCTCGCGCGCTATACGAGCTGGCGGGTCGGCGGGACGGCCGAGCGGTTCTACAAACCGGCCGACCTCGACGATCTCAGAGAATTCCTGCGCGGCTTGCTGCCAGCGGAGCCGCTGACATGGCTCGGTCTCGGCAGCAATCTGCTGATTCGCGACGGCGGTGTGCGCGGTACGGTGATCCTCGTGCATGCCGTGTTGAATGAGCTCGCACAAATCGGCGGCGAGCGTGTACGCGCACAGGCGGGTGTGCCGTGCGCCAAACTCGCGCGCTTCTGCGCGAAGCACGACATGGTTGAGGGTGAGTTTTTTGCGGGTATCCCGGGGACCGTCGGCGGGGCGCTGGCAATGAATGCCGGCGCCTTCGGCGGCGACACCTGGCAGCACGTGGTCGAGGTCGAAACCATCGACCGTCGTGGACGAATCCGCACCCGTACCTCGGACGAGTATGGCGTTGCCTACCGCACCGTCACGGCGCCTGGTGAGGAATGGTACGTCTCGGCAACTTTTGCCCTGCCGCGTGGCGACGGACAGGCCTCGCTCGCCAAGATTCGCCAATTGCTGGCACGCCGCGCCGAGACGCAGCCGACCGGTGTGGCAAGTTGCGGCTCGGTGTTCCGCAATCCGCCGGGCGATTACGCCGCGCGGTTGATCGAGGCATGCGGGCTGAAGGGTTACGCCATCGGCGGCGCGCGCGTGTCGGACAAGCACGCGAATTTCATCATCAATGATGGCAGCGCGACCGCACAGGATATGGAGGCGCTCATCGAACATATCCGCCAGCGCGTCGTCGATGTGCACGCTGTCACCCTGCGGCCCGAAGTGCGCATGATCGGAGAGCCGCCGTGATTGCCAGCGCCCGCGAATTCGGCAGGGTCGCGGTGCTCATGGGCGGCACGTCCGGTGAGCGCGAAGTCTCGCTCATGAGTGGCGAGGCCGTGCTCAATGGCTTGCGCGCGCGCGGTATCGACGCGCACGGCATTGATGCGCAGCCCGATGTCGTGCACGCGCTCATGGCGGGCGAGTTCGATCGTGTGTTTATCGCTTTGCACGGTCGCCGGGGCGAGGACGGCGTGATTCAGGGCGCGTTGGACATGCTCGGTCTGCCCTATACGGGCAGCGGCGTGCTGGGTTCCGCGCTGTGCATGGACAAGGTCGTGAGCAAACAGTTGTGGCGGAGCGCCGGCTTGCCGACGCCCGCCTACGCCGTGCTCGACGATGACTACCGGCCCGGGCAGATAGCGCAAACCGTCGGTGTGCCGCTCATCGTCAAACCTGCGCACGAGGGTTCGAGCCTGGGTATGAGCAAGGTGAGTCACCTGCAAGAGCTTGGCGACGCGGTGCGCGAGGCGCGGCGTTACGACGGCCCTGTGATTGCCGAGCGCTGGGTCGAATCGCGCGAGCTGACTTTCTCGATCCTAGGCGATGAGGTGTTGCCCGGGATCTGGATCGAAACGCCGCGCGTGTTCTACGACTATGTCGCCAAATACAAGGCTGACGACACGGTGTATCACTGCCCGATCGGCCTGCCCGCAAGCGAGGAAAAGGCGTTGCAGTCACTGGCCAGGCGAGCCTTCGACGTTTCCCAGGCGTCGGGTTGGGGGCGGGTTGATCTGTTGCTCGACGCCGACGGTGAGCCGTGGCTGATCGATATCAACACCGTGCCCGGCATGACCAGCCACAGCCTGGTGCCGAAGGCTGCGGCGGCGGCCGGTATCGATTTCGAGACACTCGTTTGGCGGATTCTGGAGACCAGCTTCAAAAGCAATGATTAGCGTGCGCTACGACAAGCGGTGAGATATGCGGGGTAAGGACAAAAAAAGGCAGGCAGCGCGCAGCGGCGCTGTTCGCAATGTGCTGCGGGGAACGTTAGAAGGCCTGCTGCTCGTGGTGCTGTTCAGTGTAGTGGCGCTGGGAGTCAAGGCCTGGCGTTCGCCCGATACGTTTCCCATCAAACGCGTCGAAGTGGTGGGCAAGCTGCACCACGTACGGCCGGCGGCTGTGCAGGAACAGATTGCTGTGCACACGACTGCGGGTTTTTTTACGGTCGATCTCGATGCCATTGAGCGCGAGCTGAAGCGGCTGCCATGGGTGGATTCGGCGTCCGTGCGCCGGCAGTGGCCGGAGACGCTGGCCATTGCCCTGCGTGAGCAGGCGCCGGTCGCGCGCTGGGGAGACAAAGGCTTGCTGAACGCGCACGGCGATATCTTCGCACCGCCGGTGGCGCAGCGTTCGGAAAAACTGCCTGTGCTGTTCGGACCCGCAGGCCGCGAACGCGAGCTGATTCGCCATTACCAGCAGGCAAGCCGGACGCTGCAGGCGCTGGGCTTGAGTATCCACGCGCTGGTGGAAGACGAGCGGCGCGCATGGCACGTGCTGCTGAGCAACGGCACGCCGGTGGC
>JBPCXK010000016.1:0-12464 GCA_051008635.1 Gammaproteobacteria bacterium | reverse complement strand
TTGACGTCGTTGATCTCGAAGTCCATGGCCAGGTGCGCGGTAGCCCGCTTGGTCTCGTCCATGGCCAGTTGCGTGACATGGTCGCCATAGTCGGCGAATCTTGGGTCGCCGAATGTGCTACAGTGATAGTCCTCGGCAGAAATTCCATATGCTTTGCATGCGTCGGCCCAGAACAATTCCACCTCAGGTGTTTTTTCGCCGATCATCTTCTGCCCTCCCTGTTGCCACATCGCCTCGGCTGCGCAACGAGGTTCTGTCTTTCGCGTTCCGATTACGTGGAGCGCTGATATGAGAGATCAGTATCAGGTCGCTCTCCACGTTGATCAATCCCCCGCTGCGTTCTTGTGCATCCCGTGCTCCGCTACCGCGAGCGCAATGCGCATGCATTGGATTTCATCAGCCGATTTGATCGCCCTTGCTCTCTCGAGCGCCGACCGCAAGGGGACAGGTCGCGGCTCTCTTGTCCGAAGCGCTACTCCCGGAGTACACCGGCGCCGTGCCTGATCTGTATACTATCTCCGCAGTAGCTGGAACGTTCTTGCTTGCAGGAACGGTGAAAGGCGTCATCGGGCTCGGCCTTGCGACCGTGAGTCTGGGGTTACTGGCGGCGGCGCTCGATTTGACGACCGCCATGGCGCTGCTGATCGTCCCTACGTTCGTAACCAACCTCTGGCAGGCCGTCGTTGGCGGAAACGGTTATGCCCTCCTCATGCGAATATGGCCGTTTCTCTTGATGGCAACGGCGACCGTGTGGCTTGGAGCGACCGCCCTGACTCGCATGGACCTGTCGCTGCTCTCGGCGTTGCTTGGCGGACTTCTGGTGGTTTATTCGATGCTCAACCTCGCAGGCGTCCGCCTGGCGATTCCGGCGCAGAGGGAAACTTGGACGGGACCGCTCTTCGGAACCGCCAACGGAGTCCTCACCGGAATGACGGGCTCCTTCGTCGTGCCCGGCGTCATGTTTCTGCAGGCAATAGGACTGCCACGCGATGTACTCATTCAGGCTATGGGGATATTGTTCACTGCATCCACGGTTGCGCTTGCCTTAGCACTCCAGGGCAACGGCCTTTTGACGGTTCAGCTCACCGCTGTTTCTGCCGCCGCAGTCATACCCGCAGCCGTTGGCATGCTCGCCGGCCAAGGCATTCGGCGGAGACTTTCGGAAGACCGCTTCCGTGAGTTCTTTTTTCTCGCCATACTCGCGCTGGGCTCCCATATCATCACGAAAGCGGCGGTTGGCCCTTGAGCGCTCACGGAAGTCGGAAGTTGTTTTGGAGTGGGCTACGCCACGGTCAGTCAAGTGGTTAAAGCGAGTGGCGTGTGAAATCTAAGGTCTGACCCTAGGTTAAAGCTGAGTAGCGTTATTCTGCCGCGAGAAGATCTTCTTCAAACGGGAATGATGACAACCGCTCGGCCCCCTCTTCCGCGATCAATACCTGTTCCTCGAGCTTTACGCCATCCGGGCCACCGGACTCTCCAATGTAACTTTCAACACATAAGGTCATTCCCGATTCAAGGACGATGCCACCCTCGTCTTGAGCCTCGAGCCGTTCGAGCTGATAACAGTTGGGCCATTCGTCGCACAAGCCAACGCCGTGGGCGATGAATGCGTAGCTGTTGTCCGCATACTGCGCCGGTACCTTCCATGCCTGTTCCGCGACCTCTCGCAACGTCACCCCTGCCCTGAGCAACGACATGTTGTGATGAAGTTCTTCGTGGGCAAGACGGTAGAGCTCGCGCTGCCGCCGTGTCGGACGGTCTGATCCGCAAAAGTACGTACGAGAGATATCGGCGCAGTAACCGAAGGGACCGATCATATCCGTGTCAAACGCGACCAGCTCACCGGCGCGCACCGGGCGATCCGTCGCTTCCTGCAGCCAGGGATTGGTGCGTTGCCCCGCAGCCAAAAGCCGGCATTCCAACCACTCGCCGCCATAGGCAATATTCGTGCGGGCGAGAATTGCCCAGAGCTCGTTTTCCGTGATCCCGGGTTTCAGGGCCTCGCGCATCTTGTGCATCCCATGCTCGGCTACCGCGAGCGCAATACGCATGCATTGGATTTCATCAGCCGATTTGATCGCCCTTGCTCTCTCGAGCGGCTCTTGTGCTTCACACAGTTCGAACCCCTTTTCCGCGAGCGCAAGCGCCAATACAGGTTCGCAATGATCCATTGCGATACGCCGGCTGCCACCACCGAAGTTCCCAATCAGTTCATCTATTTCGGAAATCCACTTGACGACATTTTTCGTTACGTTAGGTCCACCCGTTGCACCGCGGCATGAGACTTGAGTCCTGACCTCGTCCACAGTTCCGGACCCTTCCGTCAAGTGCCGCCAATGGGGCTTTTCGAAGAACACGACGGGACCATCGGCAGGGATAAAGCAATATCTGTCCCGAAAATGCAGTGAGAACACCGGCATGGTGCTGGTACCGGTCGCGTATCGAATGTTGACGGGGTCATACAGGACCATGCATGCAAAGTCCTCCTTTTGAATCTGTTCTCTGACGCGTCCCAGCCGATAAGACCACATTGCCTCAACGTCGACGTCCGCTCCGGCGCCGGCGGCGTTGCGCTCGTATAACTTTCGTGCGGCCGTCATACGCTCGTCCGGTGACGTACTCGCTCGCAGCTCATTCATAAGTTCCCCCGATATTCGGGCTTTGGAAAAGGTTAACTGACATCACTACAGTCCGGAACAAAGTTCAAGTTTGACGCATCTACGATTTCGTCATGTCTGGCCGTGAGCCGGAACCGGACCGGAGGCCCACAACGATTTCATGTGTAGGGCAACATCCGGGCGCACCCTTCGAGCCCGCTCGTTCTTCACTGGATGCCGGATTAGATCCCGCATGACAACATTAGAGCGCGACTGTGCTTTTCAACGGCGCCGACCGCAAGGGGACAGTCCCGGTTCTCTTCTCCGAAGTGCTACTCCCGGAGTAGACTGGCGACATGTTTGATCTGTTCGCGATCACTGCGATAGCTGGAACATTCTTGCTTGCCGGCACTGTGAAGGGCGTCATTGGGCTCGGCCTCCCGACCGTGAGTTTGGGGTTGCTCACAGCGACGCTCGATTTGACCACGGCCATGGCGCTGCTGATAGTCCCGTCGTTCGTAACAAACCTCTGGCAGGCCGTGGTTGGCGGCAGCGGCCGAGCGATCCTCAAGCGAATATGGCCCTTCCTATTGATGGCAACGGCAACCGTCTGGCTTGGAGCCATCGCCCTGACCCGTGTGGACCTGTCGCTTCTCTCCGGGCTGCTGGGTGGGCTTCTGATGGTTTACTCTACACTTAACCTCGCGGGCGTTCGCCTCGCGATCCCGACGCAAAGAGAGATCTGGGTCGGACCGCTCTTTGGCACCGCTAACGGAATCCTCACCGGGATGACCGGCTCCTTCGTCATGCCAGGTGTCATGTTCCTGGAGGCAATCGGCTTGTCACGCGACATGCTTGTTCAGGCTATGGGCATGTTGTTCACGGTATCCACGGTTGCGCTCGCCCTGGCGCTCCAGGGCAACAGCCTTTTGACAATCCAGCTCAGCCTTGTCTCCGCCGCCGCTGTGATACCCGCAGCCGTTGGCATGGTCACCGGCCAACGCATTCGGCGAAAGCTTTCAGAAGACCGGTTCCGCCAGATCTTCTTTGTCGTGATATTCGTGCTTAGCGCCTGCATCATCGCGAAAGCCGCGGTGGATTGAGCTATGCCCACGCGCTGCGATTTCTCGATGCTTTGATGCAAATCAATACCCAAAACGCGGGTCACATGGGCAACCGAGGTCGTAAACCGATGGCCGAGAAAGACACTCCACCGCTTGCCAAGTTGCCGATTTTCGACGGGTTGGACGTCGTTAGTCAGGCCGAAATCGCCGAATCTTGCCGCTGGCGCCGATTCTCCTCGGGGCAACACGTCTTGCATCATAACGAGTCCTCGTCGGATCTGTTCTTCGTCATCGAGGGGACCCTGCGGGTTCTGGTTTATTCTCCTCAAGGCAAGGACGTTTCCTACCGGGACTTGGGTCCCGGCGAATTCTTCGGTGAACTCGCAGCCATCGACCACGGCCCCCGGGCAGCCAGCGTGGTCGCACTCACGGATGCCGCTCTGATGGTGATGACACACCAGGCCTTCCTATCCGCCCTCGAGCGCCATCCGGTGCTCATGCAACAGATGATGCGGCACCTGGTGGCACTCATCCGCCAGTACTCGCAGCGGGTCTATGAGTTGAGCGCCCTGGGGGTCGAGGACCGCATACGTGCTGAGTTGTTGCGCCTTGGCTACGAGCACACCACGGATGGGGCCACAGCTGTGGTGACACCAGCACCCACCCTGGCAGAACTCGCGAGCCGCATCGGCACCACCCGAGAGGCCGTTTCCCGGGAAATCTCCAGTTTGAACCGCCACGCCGTTTGCAAACGCGAGGGCAACACGCTTGTGATCAGGGATCTGCATGCCCTTGCGCAACTCGTCGAAACCGCACTGCGCTAGCCCGCGTTTCTCACCACGATGACGGCGCTGGCTTGATCTTTGAATCCACAACGGATTTCTTCACTCGGAAATACAGCCCGTATTCCGCTCGATCAGAAAATTCGTTGTGAATTCAAATCTCTGCGCGATCATCTCGCCCCGCGGTGAGATATGCGGGCTAGCCCGCATTGCACGAGCGCCCGGAACGCAACCTCGTTCATAGTCAAACCAGCCGCTAACCTCTGACATGCCGGCTTTTGAATACAGCGCGTTAAGTGCCGCCGGCAAGCAACAACGCGGCGTGCTCGAAGGCGACACCGCGCGCCAGGTACGCCAGGTCTTGCGTGACCGCGCGCTCACGCCGCTCGACGTCAAACCGGTTGCCGCGGACAAGCCACAGGAAAAGGAATCGGGTGTTTCGGGGCGCGGCGGTGGGCGGCGGCGCATGAGCGCAGCGGACCTTGCGCTGCTGACCCGGCAACTGGCCACGCTCGTGCGATCCGGTTCGCCCGTCGAAGAGGCGCTTGCCACCACCGCGCGCCAGACCAACAAGGCGCACATCAAACGCATCGTCATGGCCGTGCGCTCCCGCGTCACGGAAGGGCACTCGCTGGAAGCCGCGCTTGGCGATTTTCCAGCCGCGTTTCCCGATCTCTATCGCTCGACCGTGGCGGCGGGCGAGCAGTCGGGGCACCTGGAAGAAGTGCTCGACCGGCTGGCGGACTACACGGAGAATCGCCAGGAAATGCAGCAACGCATATCGCTGGCGCTGTTTTACCCGGCGATACTGACCTCGGTGGCCATTCTTGTGGTTGTCGGGTTGCTCACATTCGTGGTGCCCAAGGTGGTCACGGTGTTCGAAAATATCGGTCAGGATCTGCCCTTTCTGACCCGGTCACTGATTGCGATCAGCGGCGCGCTGAAGAGTTACGGGATTTTTGCGCTCATTGGCATCGTCATAGGGGTCATCGTGTTCACGCGCAGGATGCGCAGCGAGAAGTTCAGCGCACGCGTCCACCGTGTGCTATTGCGCACGCCGCTGATATCCAGACTGACCCGTGGAATGAACACGGCGCGTTTCGCGCGCACACTGAGCATTCTGGTCGCGAGCGGCGTACCCGTTCTGGAATCGCTGCGCATCTCCGCACAAGTCGTGCGTAACCTCCCCATGAAACAGGCGGTAATAGACGCCGCTGCCAATGTTCGCGAAGGCGCAAGCATTCACACCTCACTCGAGAAATCGCACTTCTTCCCACCCATGACCTTGCACTTGATCGCCAGCGGCGAGTCCAGCGGCAATCTGGAGACCATGCTGGAGCGCGCGGCGAGTCATCAGGAGCGCGAGCTGAATACGGTGATCAGCGCGCTGATGACGCTGTTCGAACCGCTGCTGATTCTGGTCATGGGGTTGCTGGTGCTGGTGATCGTGCTGGCGTTGCTGTTGCCCATTATCCAGTTGAATCAGCTTGTCGGATGAGCCGCGAGCCGTGGCAACACGTGAAACTGCACCAGCGCGAACACGATGCCCGCGATAGCGCCATACAGATGAGCGTCTTCGACCACCGGCCCGCCGGCGGTTTCCGCGCTGCCCGGCAGGGGCCCGTACAGTTGCTCCCAGCCGACCTTGAGCGCCAGCAGCACCAGCATGAGCGCGCCGTCCCAGCGCCCCGACCGCACTTCCCGCCATGCGCCAATAACGAATACACCGTGCAGCACTCCAGACAACCCGACATACCAATTCACATTGGGGTTGAACGCGAGCAGGCCCAGACTGACGGCGAGCCCAATTGCGACGAACATCACGACGGCAAACCGTGGCGCGAACAAACGCGGAAACAGCGCGCACAACAACGCAGCGCCCAGGGCGTTCATGACGAAATGCG
The DNA here is from genome assembly GCA_051008635.1 of Gammaproteobacteria bacterium. GTDB lineage: Bacteria > Pseudomonadota > Gammaproteobacteria > JBPCXK01 > JBPCXK01 > JBPCXK01. Next base: position 6,117 of record JBPCXK010000016.1, on the reverse strand, counting down.
CCCACGTCAAATGAATCAGATGATTGCTCAGCAGACGCCATACCTCGCCGCCGATGATTTCACCGCGCTGGTACCGTAGCCACTCGGCGCTGTCGGGCATGGCAAGCTGCAATGCAGCCATCGCCAGGATGCTACCAATCATCATTCCCCACGGACCCGCATTGCCGCGGAGCTTAGGCGTGGTTGCTGTCATTTGTTATCATTGTTCACTGGTTTCAGGGCTTTGTGCCGGCCCAGAGCCGGGAACCCACCGTCTTTGCCAAGTCTAAACACAAGCAGTTAAGGGAATTCGAACATCATGCGAACCTCCAAGCTCAAGGCCGCTGGCTTCACCCTCATTGAGGTCATGGTCGTAGTGGTCATACTGGGGATACTCGCCTCGGTCGTGGTTGTCAACGTCATCGGCAACATCGACAAAGGCAATCAAACCAAGGCCAAAGCCGACATACGGGGCCTGAGCACCGCGCTGAATCTGTACAAACTCGACAATTTTAACTTCCCCACCACCGAGCAAGGGCTCGAGGCGCTGGTATCGAGACCGTCCAGCCCGCCAGAGCCACGCAACTACAAGGAAGACGGATACGTGCAACAAGTCCCTCTGGATCCCTGGGGCAACCCTTATCAATATCTGAGTCCGGGGGAAAGCGGTCCGTACGACATCTACTCAATCGGCAGGGACGGGCAGGCCGGGGGCGACGATGACGTCACTTTCGCGGACCTGAGGTAGACCCGGGGGAATCCGGGTAACATAGTGAAATGCGAGCCGTGAACCGCAACACTTGCACACGCGCGCGCTACACACACGCGGGCTTTACCCTGATCGAGCTGCTGGTGGCCGTGGTCATCATCGGTGTGATGATGACCATTATGGTATTGGCCGTGGGCAACACCCGCGCCGACGAAACCAAAAAAGCCACTGCGCGGCTGGCCGCCGTCACCGAGCTCGCGCGACAAAACGCCTTGTTCAACGCCGAAGATCTTGCGCTGTCGTTCTGGGAAAACGGCTATGCCTTTCACCGCTACGCTGAGGTAAACGACGCGAAAGGCTGGATGTTGCTGGAAGAAGACGAGCAGCTCCGGCCGCAGTCGCTTGGCGACGATGTGTCTGTCACCCTGTATCTCGAAGGCATTGAAGTCGAGCTCGACAGACAGCCCAAACACAAACCGCAAATATTCATTTTGTCGAGTGGCGAGACGACGCCTTTCGAGGCGCGCATCGAAGATGATCAGGAAAATGTATTCGTTTTCAGCTCGGACGCGCTCGGCAACCTGGCAGTTCAGGACAACCGCGAACCGGCGAGCTGAGCATGAACGCGTCACGCGGTTTCACTTTGCTGGAGGTGATGGTGGCGCTCACCATCATCGCGGTGACGCTCGTGGCGTTGGTCAAGTCCGCCGGCGACAGCACGGGCACGATGGTGTATCTGCAGGAAAAAACACTCGCCCACTGGGTCGCGATGAACCGCATGGCCGAGATCGAGGCGGAAAGCACTTTCCCGCCAACCGGCACGCGTGAAGGCAGCGAAGAAATGGGCAACGAGGAATGGTTCTGGTCGACTACGGTCCAGAACACGCCGGAACCGAACATTCGCCGGATCGACATCACCGTGCGCCGCGACAAAAGCAAGTCCGCGCCGTCGATAACCGTCCTCACCGGCTTCAAGGAGCGGCTGCAGTGAGCACGAGCCCGGATATTGCACCAGGACGCTCCGTAACTTCTATTTGAGGTGGCGATTCAATGACTTACCCGAATATTAGCGAGTAACGACATGTCCCTAAGCCCGCTATCCGGTTTTTGGCTGGTTCTGCACGCCCAGCTTGGACGCTACTCGGCAAACCTGAGGGCCGGCTATGCTTTGCGGACTAGCGTCCAACCTGAACGTCCAGCCCTCACCCAAAAATCCGGATCCTGGTGCAATATCCGGGCTAGCAAAGGATTCACCCTGCTGGAGCTGCTCGTTGCCACCGCGATCGTCGCGATTCTGGGCATGACCGCCTACAGTGGCCTCGACATCGTGATGTCGACTCAGCAACGCACCGAACAACAGGGCGAGCGCCTGCGTGATCTGCAGATGGCGATTCGTTTTATCGAGCGCGATGTTCAACAGCTCGCCAATCGCCCGATCCGCGACGAGTTCGGTGATACCCAGCCGCCGTTACAAAGCGGGCAGCAGCCGCTGTTGAGCCTCACGCATGCGGGCTGGCGCAATCCCGCCGGACAGTTTTTACGCAGTCGTTTTCAGCGCGTCGCCTATGACACCAACGAGGACGACCAGCTGGTCAGAACAAGCTGGATCACCCTCGATGGCGGGCGTACGGAAGAGGCTATCGTCGTCACGCTGCTGAACGACGTGGATCTGCTCGAGTTCCGCTACAACGATGGCGATTGGCAAGAGAGCTGGCCGCCGATCAGCGGCGCGTCTGAAGAAACGACGACAACGCCAAACCTCGTAGAGGTTACACTCGAAGCGAAGCCCTGGGGACGCATCACGCGTCTGATCGCGGTGCCGAAATGAGCACGGCACATAGAAATCGCGGCGTCGCTTTGATCACTGCTTTGCTCGTCGTGGCACTGGCGACCACAGCCGCCGTAACGCTCGCATCCAACATGCAACTGCATATTCGCCGCAGCGGCAATCTCGTGGACGGGGATCAGGCAGCACTCTATGCCAAGGCCGCGGAAGGTTGGGCCAAGACCATCCTCAGCGCGGACCTCAAGGACAACGACACCGACGATCGTGACGACCTGTGGGCGACCAAGCTGCCGGTGCCTATCGACTTGCCGGGCGGTTTCGTGTTCGGGCAGATCGAGGATTTACAGGGCCGCTTCAACGTTAACGATTTGCTGGACGCGCGTCACGGGCAAAATCAGCAGCAGGCCGATAATCAGAATCAGCAGAATCAGGATCAAGACCAGAACCAGAACGGGCAGACCGGCGGCAATCAGCAGGCCTCTAATCCAAATGCCTACTTGCGGTTTCAGGCCCTGCTCAACAACCTCGACCTGGATCCGAAACTGGCAGACACGGTGGTGGACTGGATCGACGCCGATATTAACGAGGGACAGGACGGCGCGGAGGACAACTACTACACTGGCCTCGAGGTGCCCTACCTTGCCGCCAATCAGCCGATGCTGGATATAACCGAGTTGCGTCTGGTCAAGGGCTTCGAGGTCATCCTCGACGAGGAAACCGGCGAGACGGTGTACGACAAAATTCTACCGCATGTTACGGCGCTGCCGCAGCGGCCAAGCAAGATCAACGTCAACTTCGCAACCCCCGCAGTGCTCGCCAGCCTGTCGCCAGCCATCGATATGGACCTGGCGCGCGAACTCTACCGCGACCCTGCAAACGCCGACGACAAACCGCCGTTTGACGACGAGGGCCAGTTCACGCAAGAGATACCGCTCAGCGACGATTTCAAGGAGGGGAACAAACAGGCCCTGGAGCAGCTCATCACTGTCGCTTCAGAGTATTTTCTCGCCACCGCTGAGTCGACTATCGGCAACGGCCGCGCCACATTTACGAGTATTCTGCGGCGCGCCCGGCCGACGGAAATCAAGACTGTCTACCGCGGCCAGACGACGCAGTAGTCGACATCATGCAGACCTTGTTAATTCACCTGCTGCCCGACGAGCCCGGCATCGCCGAATGGATGGTAGCCGGAACTGATCATGCGGTACCGCACGAAGCCATGCGCGGCCCGCTCACTGAGGCCGCCGAGTTCGCCAACAAGCGCCGCGTGGTGTTGGTCGTGCCCACCGAAGAGGTGCTGCTGACGACCGCGATTGTGGCGGTGCGAAACCGGCAGCAACTCACGCAGGCAATCCCGTACGCGCTTGAAGAGGGTTTGGCCGAGGATGTCGAACGTTTGCATTTCGCGCTCGGCCCCCGGCAGAAAGGCGACGTGCATCCGGTCGCGGTGGTCGGTGATGAGCGCATGCAGCAGTGGGCGCGACAGCTTCAGGAGGCCGGTTTACAGGCGCACAGGTTCATCCCCGACGTCATGCTCCTGCCCGGCAGCGAGACCAGGGTCACGGTGTTGTTGCAGGATGGTCGCGCGCTCGTGCGCACATCGCGTTTTACCGGTTTCGCGTGCGATACCGATACCCTGCCCGCGCTAATCGACCAGGCGCTCGAGACTTGCGATCCCGAGCCCGAATCGCTGGTCACGTTTCGCTGTGAAGACAGCGACGAGCCGGTTTTCGCCGGCGAGCCCCCGCTCGCCATCGCCGAGGAATCGGCGTGTTTTACAGACTTTATGGGCGCTGTACCCGACGACAAAGACTCGATCAACCTCGTGCAGGGCAGCTACCAGCAAGGCGCTAACATAGGTCACGCCTTGCGCCCGTGGCGAACGGCCGCGGCGCTGCTGGGAGCCTGGCTTGTAGTCAGTGGCGTTTCGGGTTTTCTGGAGTACCGCCAGTTGAGCCAGAAAAATCAACGACTCACATCGGCGATAGAAAAAGAATTCCGCAGATCTTTTCCCGACGTACAGCGCGTGGTCAAGCCACGAGTGCAGATGGAGCAAAGGCTCAATTCCCTGCGCGGCGCCTCCAGCGCCGATGGCGCCACCGGTTTTCTGCAACTGCTGGAAGCAGGCGGCAAAGCCGTGACTTCGGCGACCGACGTCAACATCGACAACCTGACCTACCGCGACCGGCAACTCGAAGTCGGTCTTGAGACCTCGGATTTGCAGGCGCTTGAAAAGATCAAACAACAGCTGCAGAAAACCGGGCTCGACGCGGCCATCGAATCCGCCGATACGCGGGGCGACAAGGTCACTGCAAGGCTGCGGCTCAAGGGGGCAGGCTGATGAAAGAATGGTGGGATTCGCTGCAAGCGCGCGAACGCATGATCGTGACGGTGCTCGGCGGCGTGGTTGCACTGGTGGTCGTTTATTTCATACTGCTCAGGCCGCTCGCGGATGCGCGGGCCAGACTGCGCGCGGATACCAAATCGCAGCAAGCCACGCTCGCGTGGATGCAGCAGGCTGGTCAGGAGATTCAGCAACTGCGCCGGCAATCTTCCGCGGGAGGCGCAAGCGCGAACCGTTCGATGCTGTCAATTGTCGACAGCAGCGCCAAGAAATCCGGGCTGCGCAAACCGATCACACGCATGGAGCCGGACGGCGACAATGCGGTCAAACTCTGGGTCGATGACGCCGAATTCGACGCGCTGGTGCGATGGCTCGGCGAGCTGCAACGCACTTTCGCCGTGCAGGTCGGCCGCGCCTCATTCAGCCGTACCGACTCGCCCGGTGTCGTCGACAGCCGGTTGACGCTGGAGCGATTGTAGCGCGCATGGTCAAGGGCATTGTGTTCGGGCTTTTCGTTTACGCGCTGGCGTTGGTCGCGACCGCGCCGGCTACGCTGGCCCTGCCCTACATACCGCCGCACGTACGTGCATACGGCGTCGACGGTTCGCTGTGGCATGGCAACGCCGAAAATGTGCAGATAAACGCCTTCGAGCTCGGCCGAACCGACTGGACGCTTGACCCGCTGCCCCTGATCGGCGCCAAGCTGGGGGCGAACGTCGAGGTGAAACGCAGCGGCTTGCAAGGGACCGGCAGGCTCACGGCCGGGCGCACCGACGTCGAGATCAACGATGCCGACATCACGGCCGATGCCGTCCTGATCAACCCCTATCTGCGTCAATTTGCGGGCGCCATCCAGGGCATATTCGACGTCAAGCTGGCGACACTGGCGTTCGATCAACAAAAAGTAAACGTCGCCGACGGCAACGTCATGTGGCGAGAAGCGCAGATAAGCGCGCCTTTTCAGATCCCGCTGGGCGAGGTCTCGGCTACGCTCACGCAGAAAGGCAACAACGTCGAAGCCAATATCAGCAACAACGGCGGCCAACTCGGCGTGAAGGGCAAAATCATCCTGCAGCCGGGTTGGCGTTATCAGATCGATGTACAACTGCAACCCCTGGAGGGCCTGCCGGAGGCTATCCGCAGTGGCCTGGGATTGATAGGCAAACCGGATGCGCGCGGCGCAGTGCGTCTGCGCCAACAGGGGCAACTGCGGGTTTGAAACGGGAAGGATAGTGCTGGATGAAAGAATGTTCGAACCAGCTTGTTCACATAAGCGCCATTTTCGCGCACTAAATAAAC
>JBPCXK010000015.1:0-7559 GCA_051008635.1 Gammaproteobacteria bacterium | reverse complement strand
GAATATTTCTGTGCAGATACATATTCAATCCTGTCAGCAGCAGGGTAAGCACCGTCGACAGTGGAAGCTTATAACCAAACGGCAGGGATCCGGCGGGGACATCGGGATGCAGATGCACGCATACTGCTCAGTGGGTGGGTTCTAAAGTGAAGAAGTCCGCCATACCGTCGAGACGCGCGCTCTCGACACTGACCAGGCCGTCGTTGGGAGGTGGAAGCCATTTGTTGGCGACGCGATTTGATGCAACCTGCGAACTAGCACAGGGAGTGGTCAACGGCGCAATCAAGCCAGCCATCATCGTCGTTGATTTTGCAGACAGGACAGTCAAAGCGTGTTTTGGAAAGCACGGATGCTTTCATGCCGTTGGATCAGGACATTGTCATAGGCGGCGTGTTACTCGCATCAGAGTCTGATGAGGGTGCACATACGAAGATTCGCTTATCCCCTGAAGATATGCGAGAGATCTACGAGATCCTGACGGCGCTGGAATCCGAGGCCGCCGCCCGGCTTGCGCAAAGGAAGTTGAGCAAAAAGGATCTCCAGATGTTGGACAAAGCAACCTCTGACATGGAGCGGGCACTGAAAAAAGGGAACCTGGACGCCTGGGCGGAAGCTGATGCCCGTTTTCACAAGAAACTGCTCGAGCTTCACGGGAACAAACGGTTAAGCACCTTTATTCAATCTCTTAACGCCCAGGCGCACCGGGTGCGGATGATCACCCTTCGCTTGCGCAAAGCACCAGCCCAATCGACGCTGGAGCACCGCAAGATTCTCGATTGCATCGAGGCGGGGAGCGCCGAAGACGCACGCAAAACCTTCGGTTGCACCGGGAGAGAACGGCGAAAGAACTCGTTGAGATTCTCGAAAATTACAGCCTGCTCCGCCCCGACGCATAGGTAAACGGATTCTTGGAGACCGAGGGTATGACACACGATCCTGTTCGCGTTGCTGTTATCAAAGGTGATGGCATTGGCATCGATGTTGCGGATGCAGCGCTTGCTGTCATCGAGGCCGCGAAAGATATCGTGGGTAGTTTCAGTCTGAACTATCGGGAGATTCAGGCGGGCGCAGGGTATTACCGCGATACCGGAGACGACATTGAACCCGGCGGCGAAGAGATCGCTGGAAAATGCGACGCCATTTTTCTCGGCGCCATCGGGCTGCCCGCCATTCGGCACGAGGATGGCACGGAGATTTCGCCTCATCTGCGTTTGCGAGATCGGTTTGGTCTCTACGCCGGCGTTCGACCCGTCAAGGCCTACCCTAACGCCCCGCAACGTCTTGCCGATCCCAGGGCGGCGAAGATCGATTTGATTATTCTGCGCGAATCGTCCGAAGGACTGTTCTACTCCGCGGCTGTACATGGACGCAGTGAGGTCATCGAGAATGAGGAGGTCCGTGATGTCCTGCGTATCACGCGCGGCACGACCGAAAAACTTCATCGATTCGGGTTCCGGCTGGCCGCCAGGCGCAAAGCGCGTGGGTATCCTGGCCGGTTGACCTGCGTGGACAAAGCCAACGTGTTTATGTCCATGGCCTTCTTTCGGCAGATCTTCGATGAGATCGCAGCGGAATTTCCGAACATTGAGACGAGCTACAACTACGTTGACGCCCAGGCCCTCGATCTGATACGTCGCCCCTGGGAATTCGATGTGATGGTGATGGAGAACATGTTTGGCGACATCCTGTCGGATCTGGCCGGTGGCCTGGTCGGCGGCATGGGCATGGCGGCTTGCGCCGAAATCGGCGACGACATCGGCTTGTTCCAACCGGCGCATGGCAGCGCGCCCGACATCATGGGGCAGGACAAAGCCAACCCGTTGGCCGCGATCCTGAGTGGTGCACTGATGCTGGATTATCTGGCCGACAAGACCGGCAACAACGCGAAGGCCGACGCCGCCAGGTTGATCAACAACGCTGTCGAGGCCGGCTTCACGGCGAACCGCATACGGCCAATGGAATTTGGTGGAGACATGGGCACCAAAGCCGTTACGGACGAACTGATATCGCTGGTAGCCGAACCACAGACTCGCGAAACCATAACCTAGGGCTACACCATGGCCGTTCGCAAACGTATTGCCCTCGTGGCCCACGACACGCGCAAGGATGCCATGGTCGACTGGGCGCTGCGACATCAGAACACGCTTTCCAGGCACCACCTGTGGCCGCCGGAGCATAGCCGTCCCTATGGTCCAAGGCCGCGCGTCCAAGATGCAAAGCCAGCTTGTTCCAAAAACCAAATAGGACAGTGTGTCGATTGGCCGCCACCGTTATGCAGAGCGCAATATGTTGAATTTCATGGTTGTTCTCACCGATCGGGTCCGCCTGGTGAGAAATGCGGGCTAGAACAAATTTACCGTGCCTGTAGGGTGGTGAGCGTAGCGAACCCCACGATTTACTCGGTTACCTGGGCTGGTGGGGTTCGCTGCCAATCTTGCTCCGCCGCGGAGGCTCCGTACGGGTGATGTCGTTGACTTTTGCGACACTCCCCCCTGAAGGCGCTACTACCAAAATGGCAGCACCGCGTTTGCGCCCGTTGAGCTAAACTCCATAAGTCGGGACTGTGATTCGCAGCTCCGATCCGCGAAAGTTTCGTCTCGGGGTTTGTGCATGAAAAACATCCTGGTGCCGGTTAAGGGCGGGGAGGGCAGTAAACCGCTGCTCGACACGGCAGTCAGTATTGCGCGCCGCTTCGATGCGCACATCGAATTTCTGCACGTGCGTCCAGATCCGCAGGACCGCCTTCCATATGGAAGTCTCGCCATCCCGGACAGCATGAAGCAGTCCATATTGGATTCGGCGGAACGCAGCGCCGATGAGCGCACCAACCGCGCACGACATCTATGCGAGGAATACTGTATCCGCCATGATATACCGTTGGTGAAGGGGGCTCCGATCGGCAAGCTGTCAGCCTCGTGGCGTGAAGACACCGGCCGAAAGGCCGCCATCGTCGCCGAGCACGGTCGGGTTCACGATCTGTTGATCATGCTACAGCCCGAGGGCAAGCCAAAGGCCACGCTTGAATGCGCGCTCACCGAAACCGGGCGTCCGGTGTTGGTGGTGCCACGTGTGGAACATCGGTGCGAAGCGGCCAATATTGGTATTGGCTGGAACGGCAGTGCGGAAGCCTCCAGAGCCGTCGCCGACGCCATGCCCAGCGTGCGTAGTGCCGATCACGTGACCATATTCACGACCGAAAAACGCGAGAGAATGCCGCCCACCGCGGACGAGCTTGTTACTTATCTCGGTTGTTACGGCGTCAACGTCACCAAACAATTGCTGGATACAGAATCCAGATCCGTCGGCGAGGCGCTGCTCGAAGAGAGCAACGCGGCGAACGTGGATATGCTCGTGATTGGTGCATACAGTGGCCGCACCTTACGGGATGTCATATTTGGCGGCGTCACGCGCCACATGCTGACGAGCGCCGACGTCCCCGTATTCATGGCGCATTGAGCGACGTTGCAGGGTGCTCGTCGGCGTGTGGCACGCGCCTCCTGTCGGCTTTTGCTCGTGTGATAACATTCCCGCCTTTACCCGGCACCATAGGGCTCATTGTGGACTACGTCATCGGTTTCGACTCCTTGGGCATGCAGGATGTCCCTCGCGTGGGCGGCAAAAACGCTTCCCTCGGTGAGATGATCGGGAATCTGGCGAAAGCCGGCGTTGAAGTTCCGGCCGGATTTGCCACGACCGCCGATGCCTTCCTGGAGTTCCTGGCGCAGGACGGTCTGGCCGCGCGCATCGAGGATGCCCTCAAAACTCTCGACGTGGACGACGTGCAGGCGCTGACGACGGTTGGCGAGCAGGTCCGCGCGTGGGTGATCGAGGCTCGGTTGCCGGATGCGTTGCAGCGGGCAATTGCACACGCATATCGATCGCTGACTGCGGCGGATGAGACTATCTCGGTTGCCGTGCGCTCCTCGGCGACCGCGGAGGATTTGCCCGAGGCGTCGTTCGCCGGTCAGCAGGAAACCTATCTCAACGTGCGCGGGCTCGACAACGTGTTGCTCGCCGTGCGGCGCGTGTTTGCGTCCTTGTTCAACGATCGGGCTATCGCCTACCGCGTGCATCAGGGTTTCGATCACGGCGAGGTGGCCTTGTCCGCCGGCATTCAGCGTATGGTGCGCAGCGACATCGGCGCAAGCGGAGTGATGTTCACCATCGATACAGAGACAGGTTTTCAGGACGCGGTGTTCATCAACGGCTCTTACGGTCTCGGCGAATGCGTCGTGCAGGGTTCGGTGAACCCTGACGAGTTCTATGTCTATAAACCCGCGCTCGCCCAGGGTAGGCACGCGATCCTGCGGCGCAACCTCGGCGGCAAGGCGATCAAGATGGTCTACAGCGACAACGACGCGCAGGCTGAACCCGTGTGCACCGTCGATGTCGCTGAGGCTGATCGTGCGCGCTTTTGCATCAGCGACGATGATGTCGCTGAGCTGGCAAGTCTGGGCGTGCTGATCGAAAAACATTACGGCCGGCCGATGGACATAGAGTGGGGCAAAGACGGCCGGGACGGAAAGCTGTACGTCCTGCAGGCGCGCCCCGAAACCGTGCGCAGCCGTGACGACAAACGCATGATCGAGCGTTACCACCTTAAACAGCGCGGTGAGGTGCTCGCGAGCGGGCGCAGCGTGGGTCAGAAGATCAGTGCCGGGCGGGTGCGCATCGTACCCGGAATAGAGGCGCTGGCTTCGGTAAAAGACGGCGACGTGCTTGTTACCGATATGACCGACCCGGATTGGGAGCCAGTGATGAAACGCGCGGCCGCCATAGTCACCAATCGCGGCGGACGCACCTGTCACGCTGCCATCATTGCGCGCGAGCTCGGTGTGCCCGCGGTGGTAGGCTGCGTCGATGCGACGCAGCGGTTACGCGATGGCGCTGAAGTGACGGCGTCCTGCGCCGAGGGCGACACAGGTTACATTTATGACGGCAGACTGGATTTCGAGCTGCGCCGAATCAGTCTCGAGGCCATGCCCGAGATACCCTTCAAGATCACCATGAACGTCGCCAACCCCGAGCGGGCGTTCGACTTTCAGGCGCTGCCCAACGCAGGTATCGGCCTTGCGCGGCTCGAGTTCATCATCAGCAACACCATCGGCGTACACCCCAAGGCGCTGCTCAATTTCGAAACCCTCCCGCCCGACACGCGTGCGTCGGCGCAGAGACGCGCCGCCGGTTACGCCGATCCCGTGAGTTTTTATGTGCAGAAGCTCACCGAAGGTGTCGCGATGCTCGCCGCCGCGTTTTCGCCCAAGCCCGTGATCGTGCGCCTGTCGGATTTCAAATCCAACGAGTACGCCAACATGATCGGTGGTGATCTCTACGAGCCGCAAGAGCAGAATCCCATGCTCGGCTTTCGCGGCGTGTCGCGCTATCTGGACGACTCCTTTCGCGATTGTTTCGAGCTGGAGTGCAGGGCGCTCAAGGCTGTTCGTGACGACATGGGCCTGACCAATGTGTGGGTTATGGTGCCTTTCGTGCGCACGCTGGGAGAGGCGGACCAGGTCATCAAGTTACTTGCCGCGAACGGGCTCGAGCGGGGCAAAAACGACCTCAAGGTTGTGATGATGTGTGAGCTGCCGTCGAATGCAATTCTCGCCGAGCGGTTTCTCGAACACTTCGACGGCTTTTCCATCGGCTCGAATGACTTGACGCAGCTTACGCTCGGCCTCGACCGCGATTCGGAAGTGATCGCGCATTTGTTCGACGAGCGCGACGCCGCCGTCAAGGCGTTGTTGCACAACGCGATATCGGCTTGCCGCAAGGCGGGCAAATATGTAGGTATATGTGGTCAGGGGCCTTCGGATCATCCCGATCTTGCGCGCTGGCTCATGGACGAGGGGATCGAAAGCGTGTCGCTGAATCCGGATTCGGTCGTAGAGACCTGGTTGTATCTGGCCGGGAAGGAGATCTGAGCGCGGAAACATAGCGAGTCGCTATATTCAGAATTGAAACAAACGACTGACAGCCCTGATCTCCGCTTCTAGCCTGCATTTCTCACCACGGGGCGAGATGATCGCGCAGAGATTCGAATTCACAAGGCATTTTCTGAAACGAGGAATACGGGCTGTATTTCCGAGAAGAGGAAAATTCGTTGTGGATTCAAAGATCAAGCCAGCGCCGTCATCGTGGTGAGAAATGCGGGCTAGAATCGGGGCTATCACGTTTCGCAGGGAGAAACAGTTATGGATTGGACGGTTGCTGCTCCTCGGGAGGCATCATGAGGATTTGTGTCGTTGGCGCGGGTTCGATCGGCGGTATGCTCGGCGTCAAGCTGAGCGTGATCGGTGAAGATGTGACGCTGATCGCGCGTGGACCGCATCTGGAAGCAATCAAGGCACGCGGCCTCAAGCTGATCATGAATGACGGCGAAGAGTTTGTCGCAAAAGACGTGAAGGCCACTGCCAACATTCGCGAAGCCGGCGAGCAGGATCTCGTCATCCTCGGCATCAAGGCGCATCAGATAGCGCCGATCGCCGAAGACATCCGTACGCTCGTTGGCCCCGACACCATGGTCATGACCACGCAAAACGGCATACCTTGGTGGTACTTCCACAAGCATGGCGGCGAGTATGAAGGTACGCCGATCAAATCCGTGGACCCGGACGGGCGCATCGGGGCCAACATAGACGCCGACCACATCATTGGCTCCATCGCCTACCCGGCGGCGGAGATCGCCGAGCCCGGCGTGATTCGTCATATCGAAGGCATTCGCTTTCCGGTGGGCGAGCTCGACGGTGCCGAGTCCGCGCGCGTCGAGGCGCTGTCCGAATTGCTCGTCAAGGCCGGTTTCAAGTCGCCGGTGCTGACCGACTTTCGCTCCGAGATGTGGCTCAAGCTCTGGGGCAACTTGTGCTTCAACCCGATCAGCGCACTGACGCATGCGACGCTTGTGGACATTTGTCAGTTTCCGCTCACGCACAAGCTCGCCGAAGACGTGATGACGGAGGCGCAGGAAATCGGCAGCAAGCTCGGCGCGACCTTCCGCGTGCCGCTGGAAAAACGCATCGCCGGCGCGGAAAAGGTGGGCAAGCACAAGACCTCGATGCTGCAGGACGTCGAGAACGGCAAGGGACTGGAGCTGGATGCCATGGTGGGCGCGGTAGTAGAGCTCGGCGAAATCACCAACACGCCGACGCCGTGCACCAGCGCGCTCTACGCCTGCGCCAAGTTGTTGAATCGCACCATCGAACAAGAGCGGGTATGCATCAGGGCACAGAGGACAGAGGACAGATGACAGAGGACAGAGGACAGAGGACCGGATCACGCCTGCTTTTACAGTCTCCTGTCTTCCGTCTTCTGTCCTCTGTCTTCAGTCCTCTGTCAACCTACAGCGCCCTCGCCACAGTCACACCAATTTCCGCCGGAGACGCCGCGATGTGCACGCCTGCGGACTTCAGCGCCTCGACCTTGTCTTCGGTCCTGCCCTTGCCGCCGGCGATGATCGCACCTGCGTGACCCATGCGCCGGTCCGGCGGTGCGTGCAGCCCGGCGATGTAAGCGATGACTGGTTTGGTCGGTTTCTCGGCTGCGAGATACTCGGCCGCACG
>JBPCXK010000014.1:0-6930 GCA_051008635.1 Gammaproteobacteria bacterium | reverse complement strand
GAAGGGCGGGCTTATGACGTTGGTGCCGGCGGTGATGTCGTAGTCATCGCCGGCCGCCGCGCCCGGGCCGGTGGCGGTGCCGGTGAAACCGAGATTGACCGTCACCGGCAGGTTCGAGGGATAGCTCAGCGTGGCGGTCACCGTCGTGGTGCCCGCGGCCTCGCTGATGGGGGTCGCCGGCGCGGGGCTGAGCGTGACGGTGGGGGTTCGCTGCAGTCCCAGCGCGATGTTATGAACTCCGTCGACAAAAAAACTGCCCAAATTCACACGATCCCCCACCACGGTGAGGCCGCTGTTGGTTGTAGAGCTGTCACTAAGATCGCCATCCACTGTGGAGTCAGCGATCAGCCTGAGCGTGCCACCACCATGGAAGCGGAGGCCCAGACCGCCAAGGTCCCACTCATAGGCAAGATTGTGCGTCCCTATGTTGTGGCCTTTCCAGATACGAGTCAGCACTTCGTACTCCACACCGGCGACGGTGGTGAGCGAAACCTGATCCGCGTCTGCGCCGTTGTGGCCCACGACATAGGATTCGAGGTCGTTGTCAAACGCGTTCAGCCCCGTGCGCGGATCGACGTTGTCGGACAGGTTGGCATCGTGGGGAGTGTCGCTGGATGCAACAGTGAGTATCCCGCTGCGCGAGATGCGCTGATCGAGCCCGGAGGCATCGTCTCTGACGACGCCGAAGACCTGGTTGCCGAAACCGTCGGTGACGTCGTAGATCAGCGCGCCGGTGCTGTCGACATAATCGTGCCCCAGCGTGATGCCGTATTTGATGGCGAGGTAGGATTCGATCTGGTTCTGGCCCGCACCCAACTTGCTGGCGTTGTAGAGAATGACCTCCGCTATGCGGCCGTTGAAGGTGAAGCCGGTGCTGTCGACAATCGACCCGATGTTGTTGTTAGTGGTGGCCGTGCCCCGGAGATTCGGCGAACTGCGTGCTCCCACCTGCGCACCATCAACAAACAACTGCTGCTCGGGCGCTACCGTATCCTGATAGTCCGTGCTTACCAGCTCGATCCCGCCTGGAACCGTGCTGCCTACTACTCTCTCAACGCTCCCCCCCCAGGTTTCGGCCCAGGCATTGAGAGGTGACTGTTCTGCGAACAGCATAAGAACGGGGCTGGCGACGTTGCCGATGCCGGCGGCGAAGACGGGAAAAAAACCGGTTCCGGAGGGCACCCATGCGACTACGGAATACGTTGCGTAGTTACTGTTGCCGGACGGCACGGTATCGTCCGGCAAGCTGAAGAACTGGCCCTGGTTGACCCCACCGGCATCTTCATCAAAACTGATCGCCGGATTGAAATTTATCCGGTTGCCGGCGTCCGTTTGCAGCGTGGGCCGCTGGACGGCCGTCCCTTGGGTAGCGTTGTTGCCGCCCGATGATTGATCCACCCAGGTGGCCACGGGGTCGTTGTCGTTGGTGACCCCGGTGCCGGCGTCGGCTTTCAGCCACAGCCGCAGGTTGCCCTGCACACCGCCGGGCGACGACGGCAGCGGAGCCACATACGCGACATTACGTAGCCCGATCCCGGGGCCGCCGACACTCCCAACTTCCTGGTAGTCGAAGACAACCCGCGCGATGCCGCCGGCGTTGGAGATGGCCAGGGTACCGGTGGCGTTCGTGTTTCCGCCCGATGCCTGCAGGATGGTGTTAGGCGACCCGTCGATGACCGATGTGCCGAAACTGAGCGTCGACGCCGACGTAAAGTTGAGCGTACTCGAACCCGTGATATCGGTACTCACCGAGTCGAACACACGAAAGTTCGCTAATTCTTCGCTGTTGGTGCCGTCGTTGTTGAAAGAGGAGAACAGAAGATCGACGCTCGTGGCGCCGACCGGCAGCGCGATCTGATAAGAGCCGGCTGTCGCAACGCCGCCTTGGCCAAATATGGTCCCGCTAATCGATGAGGTGGCCATTGCCTGGCCGGACAGACGTGTCACGGTGACCACGTTGCCATCGGTGCCGGTAGCCTGCACCAGGCTACCGTTGACGAATCCGGCATCGAGTGTCGCGGTGTTAATCGTGCCATCGGCAAGCGCCAGACCCGGGACGAACTGAATCGACAGGGCCGTGAGAAACGCCGCGACAGCGACGGAATGGAAGGAATCAAAGGAATCAATGGGGTCAGACTCGATTGATCGGGGTTGGTGGCTCGTCAGTGCCGACCTAGCGGTCAGCGCCAGCATGGCGGTAGATCGGGACGGGTGTGGGCAACGGCGCGACCCGCGAGCGCTGGTCATGCGCGCGCGGGAACAAAGGGCTGCGCGAGTGTCTTTACCGCGGCTATCCTTACGGCGGCGCCACGCCTGGATCCAGCGAAAGAGCGATCTGGTAGTTGCGTCACTCATGCCTTACAGGCGGCCTTGGCCTCTGTTTCCCCCCGAGTGGCTCGGTGGAATCCCGACGCCCGGGTTGATGGCGCACACTGAAAGGACGGCCCCGGACAGCGCCCGCGAGCACGCCCAGCGGGCACACGCCGAGCGTTGTTTCGATCCCAGTTGTCTGGTTGTTCCGGGCCAAGGCACCCCCACCCCGGTTTGGCCCCACCACAGGCAGCACCCCTACACCAACCTGACTATTGATGCGGGAGGCGGGGCCTTGTTTGTATTTGTCGATCTACATGAGAACTTACATTAAGAGATTCTTATATGTCAATTTATTCGACATATCTTTCCATCGATTCGAATGAGTGGTGGACGCGCAGGCTGATGCTGAGGTCAGGTAGGTTGGGCTGAGCGTAGCGAAGCCCAACGGGCCGATGCCAATAGACGCCGCTCCACGTTGGGCTGCGCTGCGCTTAGCCCACCTACGATAGCTCTGCCGATGTCTTTGCCGTTGTACACCGGCATTGATCGACACAAAAATACGGTACGGATTACGCTTTATTGCGCGCTACAACACCCGATACCGGTTATGAATCCCGTTTGGAAAAACTGCGTAGAAACTATGAAGGACCGCTAGCCGATTTAGTGACTGACTTCGCCCCCTACCTATAATACTTATAGGTAGTGCCCGACAAGGTAAAGCACCTCTTCGACTTACTTCGGCGCGGCCCTGAAGGTCATTCGCCAGGTAGCCACTGACTCTTCCAGGGTTTTCTTCCCTGACCGACCGCAACATGGGCCGTGGCAGCAAAGAGTCACTCATCTACAAATACTGAGATGTCTACGAGCTGGCTTTCTAACGCGAGAACCGGAGCTCAACGCGTACCAGCACTGCGAATGCGAAATGGAGGTGCCTCGTCGGGACAGAGCATTGTCATTCGCGTTGCTCTCGAATTGCGCGGCAATGAGTCCACTGTAACAGTGATCAAACATGAAGTTCGCTAGCAGGGGGTGAACATGCCCCCTGTGTCAGACTAGTTGTCCGCTGTAGTGTATTTTAATTCTAATAGAAACAGAGGGCGAGAGAGAGTGAGAGATGAGGTATACGGAAGAACGAAAAGAATCGGTATTGAAGAAGATGTTGACACCGCACAGTCGCTCGATAGTGGAGTTGTGCAGGGAAGAAGGGATATCGGAAGCGACGCTGTATCTGTGGCGTAAGGCAGCCAGAGCGCAGGGTCGGTTGATGCCGGATAGTGACAAAGCGCCTGGTGGTTGGACGTCGCGAGATAAGTTTGCCGCGGTAGTGGAAGCAGCGCCGCTGAACGAGACGGAATTGGGCGAGTACTGCCGTAAGCGTGGGGTGTATCCGGAGCAGATACGGTCTTGGCGGGGGGCCTGTGAGCAGGCCAACGACTGGGATCGCGAGCACAGTCGGCGCCACAAGGAGGCGCGGCAGGCTGAACGCAGGCGGGTCAAGGAACTGGAGGGCGAGCTTAGGCGCAAGGACAAGGCATTGGCCGAAACCGCTGCCTTGTTGGTGCTACGAAAAAAAGCCCGAGCGATTTGGGGACAGGACGAGGACGTATGATCAGCCCCCCAGATCGCGTGAAGGCAGTGACGCTGATTGATGAAGCCGTAGAAGCGGGCGCCCGGCGCTGGAAAGCCTGCCTTGAACTCGGTATCCACGCACGCACTTATCGTCGCTGGACGAGTGCGGGTGGTGTGCGTGGCGATGCACGTCCCGAGGCGGTCAGACCCGTACCGAGCACCAAGCTCACCGAGGCGGAGCGGAGCGAGGTGTTGGCGATTTGTCACGCGCCGGCGTTTGCCAGCCTACCGCCAAGCCAGATAGTCCCTACCTTGGCGGACCAGGGCCGCTATGTTGCCTGTGAATCGAGCTTCTATCGCATCCTCCACGATGCTGATGAACAACACCATCGAGGCCGTGCCCAGGCGCCGCGCCGGCAGCGCGCGCCGCGTACGCATTGTGCCTCGGACCCGTGTGAGGTGTGGTGTTGGGATGTCTCGTTTCTACGCTCACCGGTGGTTGGACTGTTCTACCGCCTGTACATGATTGTTGATCTGTACAGCCGCAAGATCGTCGGTTGGGAAATCCACGAGCAAGAAAGTGGCGAGTATGCCGCCGCATTGGTGCACCAAGCGGTGCTTCGCGAAGGGTGCATCGATCGACCATTGATACTGCACGCAGACAACGGCGCAATACAGCGTGGCTACACGTTACGTTGCAAGCTGGAGCAACTGGGTATCGAACCCTCGTACAGTCGCCCGCGTGTAAGCGATGACAATGCCTATTCGGAATCTTTGTTCCGCACCTGCAAGTATCGACCGGATTACCCGGTGCATGGGTTTGAGAGCATTGAGGCCGCGCGCCAATGGATGCAAAGATTTTAGGCACTTGAAGAATTCTGAGCCCCGAGTTGACGTGCTCTGCGGGATCGGGGATGCCCGATCAACCACTATCAATCATCATAGCAGTTCCACCCTCAATTCATCGCGTTCGGCCTCATGTGGACGCACGTCAAGCCTGGGGGGTGGAGTCAGCCGTTGGCAGCCGATGCCGATAGATGACGCTGCTGACTGCTGATGCGGGAGGCGGGGTCTTGTCTGTATTTGTCAACCTACATGAGAACTTACATTGTGCTGATCACGCGGCCCGTACTTCTACCTCGCGCGCGATTTGCTTACCGAGCTTCCGCCGGGTGACCTCAAGCTCGTATTTAGCCTGAATGCCAAGGAAAATCCCCTCACTGATACCGAAGTAGCGAGCCAGCCGCAAGTCGGTGTCAGCGGTGACTGCACGCTTACCGTGGATAATGTCGTTGATGCGCTGCGCCGGTACCTTAATAGATTTTGCCAGTCGGTAACCAGTGAGTTCCATGGGCTTCATGAAATCCTCACGCAAGACATCACCAGGGTGTACGGGTTTGAGTTGACTCACTGTTACTGCCTCCTAATCATGATAGTCCACTATCTCTAGCTGATCGGCATTGTCGGCACGCCAGACAAAACAAATGCGCCACTGCCGATTGATACGGATGCTATGCTGTCCACGTCGATTACCTCTAAGCGCCTCGAGCTGATTGGCCGGCGGGATGCGCAGGTCTTCCAATCGCCGTGCCTGATCCAGATAAACGAGCTTGCGGCGCGCCACATTCTGGATATCCGGCGGCAGTCGACGCGATCGACGGCCGCTGAATATCTTCTCAGCTTCGGCATCCCTGAACGACCTGATCACCAAACAATCATATCACACATGATTAGACATGTAAAACGTGATTAACATTACGTGTCGCCATCATCACGTATTTGGTGCTCCCAAAATCGGCGCTGCCACACGATGCGTTCTTTGCGTTTTTGCTGAGACTCGGTCGAACGTCGTTTGGTTTGCGTCAGGTCTTGCTGACGTGTCGTTTAATCATCGCCCAGCGGGACGAGAAATCGCTGTCACCGCTTGGCAGCGTCCAGATACAATGAAAGTGATCCGGCAGCAACCGATGCCGATAGGTGCCGCTCCTGAGCGCAGCGAAGCCCAAACAGGCCGACGCCGATGGGGGCCGCTGCTCGTTGGGCTAAGCGCAGCCCAACCTACGATGGCGGCTACGAATAGCGGCGTGGAGGATGCGCGTCTCCCGATACCGGTGTGAATCGCCGTTTGAAAAAAATGCGTGGCCACGTAGGTTGGGCTGAGCGCAGCGAAGCCCAACAGCCGATGCCGATAGGTGCCACTCCGGGTGCGCTTGTCAGCCAACAAGTTGCAAAATATACTATCAAGTGCAACCAGGGGCGCCTCGAATATGACTACCACAACCGTTGGCATCAAGCTCGACCAACAGACGCGCACCCGACTCAGGGAGCTGGGGGAATCAAAGCAACGTTCCCCTCATTGGCTGATGAAAGCGGCAATCGCACGCTACCTCGACGAGGAAGAGCGCTGCGTAAAAGAAAAGGCGGCGGACCTTGCGCGTTGGCAACGCTATCTCGACACCGGCGAGGCCATTCCGCATAAAGAAGCAAAGGCGCGGTTAAATGAGCTCGCCACCGAGGCCGCGCAAAAGATCAAGGCCAGGTGAGCGTATTCTGGTTACCCGAAGCCCTCAGTGATATCGAACGCCTGTACGACTTCCTGCTGGCAAAAGATCCGCGCGCTGCCGAACGAGCGATCCGCACGGTCGACGACAGTGTCGATCGACTCGTCGATTTCCCCGAAATCGGCCGCCCGATGGACGACGAGACAGGCCGGCGAGAGCTCATTGCGCCATTCGGGGCGGGCGGCTATGTCGTTCGCTACCTTATTTACCGCGATACAGCATTCATCATCCGCGTGTGGCACAGCCGGGAGATCCGCACATAAGTTACGTAGGTTGGGCTAAGCGCAGTCATAACGCTCCCGCGGTGCGGGAGCCGATGCCGATAGGTGCCACTGCACGTTGGGCTGCGCTGCGCTTAGCGCCAACCTACGATGGCGGCTACGAATAACCGCGTGGTGGATGCGCGCCTGCCGATACCGGTGTGAATCCCCGTTTGGAAAAACTGCGTGGTTACGTAGGTTGGGCTGAGCGCAGCGAAGCCCAACAG
>JBPCXK010000013.1:0-2911 GCA_051008635.1 Gammaproteobacteria bacterium | reverse complement strand
GGGGGGGGGGGGGGGGGGGGGGGGGGGGGGGGGGGGGGGGGGGGTTCTACTCCTTAGGCGATAGCGGCCCTGTTGTCAAAGGAAACGCTCAGGCATTCGCCGTGCTTGGTTACAAAACAGCTCACCTTGTCGCCAGAAAAAGCGGCAACACCAGTTCCATCGTAGACATGAAGAAAATCGCTACCGGCGCACAAGGGGCTGGCGCCGCAATCGTCCTGGACATGCTGTTGAGCTCACTGGGTTTGTCGGAATCAGTGGAAGTCGTCCGACCCGAAGGTGGCTTGAGTGAACAGATGAAGGCGCTGGCAAATGGTGAGTACGATGGGGTTTTCACGATGGTTGCGCACGGCGACAGGGCAATGAAGAGCGCGCTGGATAACGCCGCGGTAAATCTTCTGGGGCTCAAGGAGTGGGCTCAGGGCGGCCATACCGCCAAGTTCAGCTTTATCCGGCCAATAACCATTGCCGCGCAAACGTATCCATCCCAATTTTTGCCCATCCCAAGCATCAGCACCCAGTTTGTTCTCGCGAGCCCCGTTGAAAAGCCGCAGCTGGCGGGTGAAGTTGGGCCGGGCACGGCGGGAGTTGCCTCTGCTGTTCCGGTGAGTGCAGACGCCGTAAAGTCAATCAACGAAGCGCTCGGTTCCGATGAGCTGGTTGATCCTGCTATCCCGATTCATACTGCACTCGTTCCCCAAATCGACGTTGTGGATAAGTCCCTGCCGTTCAGTTTCGATGTATCCCTGATCAACGTCCTGATGATTGTGTTCACAGTGTGGATCATATATTTGATCAGTTTACCCACGCCGCGGGATCTTACTATGCCTGGTGACGACTAATGCGCACAGTTAACTAGGAGAATCCGACATGACTAACTACCTGGCCGCCATTGATCTGGCTGACGAAGAATCCTGGGAAAAAATCATCAAGACCACGGTCGACATGGCGACCGGCATTGACGGGACTAAAGTGTATCTGATGACTGTCATAGCAGGCATCACACCGGGGATTGATCAACGCTATGCGGTACGGGGAGAAATGCATGGCTCTGCCGAGTACCCCTTACAACAATGGAAAGACGATGCAGAAGCCAAGCTCAAAGAAATTGCGGACAAGCATATCCCCAAAGAAATGTATGCCGGCGTTGTAGTCGAGAACGGAACGGTTTACAAGGAAATCGTCGAAGCAGCCAAAGACCTCAACATTGACCAAATTGTGATGGGCGCCCATCGACCGTCACTTGCCGACTTTCTACTGGGGCCGAACAGCGCGAGAGTGGCGCGGCACGCAGGATGTTCGGTGACTGTCGTTAGAGATTAGCCCATCGAATACATGTATTCCGCTACCGATGGCTGATCGAGTCGGCGCTTCGCAAGAGGCAGCATATTTCTGACTGTTATATTGACGGCATTTCCGCCCATGCGCGCCTCGTCAGGAGCTCCGCGTCCCCATCGCGAATCACAATGTCTTCTTCGTGAATCATCTGTTGGTCCGGGGCGAAGGTCATGCCGGGCTCCAGCGTCATCACCATGCCGGGTTCGAGCACCGTGTCGTCGCCCGGCATGTTCGAGGGCCATTCCGTGAGCTGCATGCCGAGGCCGTGGCCCATACGTCCGACATCGTTGCCGAGTGCGCCGCCGGCTTCCAGCACCTTCCACATCGCGGCCCACACATCGCTTGTGGTCGCGCCGGGTTTCGCCGCCGCTAAACCCGCCTCCGTCGATTCGAAGACGACTTCGTACGCCTTGCGTGCGGCATCCGAGGGTTCGCTGAACGCGTAGTTACGGTCGAAGTCGCAGAAGTAGCCGTCGAATGTCGCGCCGGTGTCGATGATGAGCACGTCGCCTTCGCCTAGGACGCGGTCGGTTGGCCCCATGATGATGTTGTCGTAACTGCCGTGGCCGGAGCCGACCATGACATAAGGCGCACTGTCGGCGCCCAGCCGCAGCATATCGAGCTTGAACGCACGGCCGATCTCCCGTTCGGTCATGCCCGCCGAGATCTCAGCGGGCAGATTCTCGAACGCCGTGGATGCAATCTCACAGGCGCAGCGAATCTTGTCTATTTCGGCTTCGGACTTGAGCACGCGCAGGCGGCGAATCAGCGGCCGCGCATCGCTAATTTCCCTGTTGCCCAGGCGTTGGCGCAGCGACAGAAAATCAGCAAGCGGCATACGCAGCTGAGATTCGTGACCCATGGGCACGCCGATGCACCCGTACCGGGCGGGCAGCTCCTGCAACGCAGCGCCAAGCAGCGACAAGCCATCGTCGTGCGGATTCGGAGCCGACCAGGTGCGGATATCGTCCAGCCAGGTCTGCGACATGCCGGCCGCGCCGATGGTGGGTACGATCGTGACGGGTTTGCCGGTAAGTGGCACGATCAGAAACCACGGACGCGTCGGGCTCTCCCAGAACTGCGATTGAAAACCGGAAAAGTAGCGCACTTCCGGTTCAGTCATCAGCAACACCGCGTCTATTTTTCCCGTGGCCATCATCGCCTGCGCGCGTGCGGTGCGCTGCTCGAACTCCGCAAGCGAAAAGCCGCGTGGTGGTATGTCTGACTTCACCGCAGCATATTCGTGACAGTGGCGGCGTCGACCGGCGGCGAGATGAAGTCGCCTTGCGCATAGTCGATGTTAAGTCCGCGCAGCTGTGTCATCAGTTCTTCGTTGTCTACGCCGTAGGCGATAACGTTGACGCCGAGCTCGTGCGCCAGGCAGGTGATTGCGCGGACGTAGTTTTCATTGCTCTCGGGATTGGCGAGCAGGCTGCGATCGAGCTTGATGCTGTCTATCGGCATATCGCGCAGCATGGACAGCGATGACAGGCCGGAGCCGAAACCATCCAGCACCAGGCGTATCTTTTTCACTCGTAGATGCTCGAGCATCTTCGCGACCGCCTGTGGGGTTTGA
>JBPCXK010000012.1:0-7601 GCA_051008635.1 Gammaproteobacteria bacterium | reverse complement strand
ATCCTCAACGGCGTGATGCCTGTGGGCGTCGTACTTGGAGAAGGTGGTCGCGCCACCGCCCTGAAGATGGCCGAGTGTGAGCTGGAGGATGGCAGGCCCGCGCCGAAAGAAGGCACGGAGTTCGAGGTTCCTTGCGATCTCATTGTTGCCGCGATTGGTCAAGGCGGGGATCTGCAGGGGCTGGAGGCGCTCGACAACGGGCGCGGTTTGATCGATTCCGACAAGTTTTATCAGATACCCGAACGGCCAGGCCACTTTGTGGCAGGCGATATCGTGCGTCCGCATCTGCTGACAACGGCGATTGGCCAGGCATCGGTTGCCGCCGACAGCATCGATTGTTTTCTCCGTGAAGATGACGTTTCGCGGCGGCCGAAAGTCGACGTCCACCATTTCGATCTGCTGGATAAGCTTCGCGAGACGGGACTGGATCCGCAGAGCTACGATAAACGTCAGGATTGGGGCACCTGCGACAGCGCGTACGCAGTGCACAACTACGAGGATCGCAGCGCCCACGAAATCGTGGCGTCCGACAAGCTGTTTCTGGCGCACTTCGAATACACGCCACGCAACAAACGCAAGGCGGCTGGTCCGAGCGCCGAAGATGTGCTCGGTCATTTCGAGGAGCGCCAGGTCGGCCTTGACGACGAGCAAGCGATCGCAGAAGCCAAACGTTGCATGAGCTGCGGCATGTGCTTCGAGTGCGACAACTGCGTGATTTACTGTCCGCAGGACGCCGTGTTCCGCGTCAAGAAAGACAAATCAACACTCGGTCGTTATGTCGATACCGACTATAACAAATGCATCGGTTGTCACATCTGTGCAGAAGTCTGCCCGACGGGCTACATCGATATGGGGATGGGGGAGTAGATCATGACCGGCAGCCGCGTCGCTTTCGCGGCGCTACTGTTAGCGCTGCCGTTCCTGTCGACTTTCGTCGTGCCAACGCCGTCTACCGCGGATGCCGCCGTCGAGCTCCCGCAAGCCCCGCGTGGCAAGGGCGAGCGCTGCGTCGAGCCCACCGACATCATGCGTCGCGATCACATGGAGTTTCTTTTTCGCCAGCGTCACGAAACCGTGCTGCGCGGTATCCGCACCAGGAAGCATAGCCTGACCGAATGTGTCGCCTGCCACGTGAGCAGAGACGACAACGGCGAATTCCTGCGTGTGGATGCCCCGGGACAATTCTGCGCGAGCTGTCACACCTTCGCGAGCGTGAGTATCGATTGTTTCGAGTGCCACGCGGCCAAACCCGCAGGTGATGCAATGAGCGCGGCGCAATGAGTTCAAGCCGCCGTGAGTTTCTTGGTAAAGGCGCCGCCGCCGCCGGTTTGTTTGCGCTCGCCCCGGGAGTACGCCTGATCGATCTCGCGTTGGCCAAGCCCGATGATGATCCCGCCAGCGGCGAGACGCGTTGGGGCATGCTGATCGACGCCACACAGTGCACCGAGGGTTGCGATGCCTGCGTGACCGCCTGCAACAACGAGCACGGGCTCGCCGGTTTCGATCGCCCGCAGACCGATGCGCAATGGATACGCAAGCTGACCCTGCGCGACAGGCAAACGGGCAAAGTGACTTCGCTGCCGATGCTGTGCCAGCACTGCGAGGACCCGCCCTGTGTGGACGTATGCCCAACCGGCGCCTCGTTCAAACGCGATGACGGCATCGTGCTCGTCAATCAGCATACGTGCATTGGTTGCCGTTATTGCATGATGGCGTGCCCGTACAAGGCGCGTTCTTTCGTTCATGAAACGCTGGGCGATCAACTCCCGCATGCGCCGCGCGGAAAAGGCGTGGTCGAGAGTTGCACTTTTTGCGTGCATCGCGTGGACCGTGACCGCACTCCGGCTTGCGCCGAGAGCTGCGAAGCCGAGGGCCATAGCGCGATGCTGTTCGGCGATCTCAACGATCCGGACAGCGAAATTTCAAAACGCGCGCAGCGTGTCGCAAGCCGCCAGGTGCGTGCCGATCTCGGGCTCAGCACCGCGGTTCGGTATGAGGGTGTTTGAGCCATCGCTGTCATGAGCGCGGTTCGCTTTACACCGCTGGAAGGCCGCAGCCCGGGTTACTGGCTTTTGCTTTCTGCGCTCGGCCTGTTGGTGATCGCCGGACTCGCCGCGGCTCACCACATGGACACGCAAGGGCATCACGTCACGGGCATGAGCAACCAGATCGTATGGGGCATGCCGCACGTCTTTGCGGTGTTTCTGATCGTGGCGGCATCCGGCGCGCTCAACGTGGCGTCGATGGTGTCGGTATTTGGCCGCGAGCTCTACTGGCCGCTCGCGCGCCTGTCCGCACTGCTCGCCGTCACCCTGCTGCTCGGCGGGCTCACTATATTGGTGCTCGATCTCGGGCGGCCGGATCGTCTGATCGTGGCGATGACGCACTACAACTTCAAGTCCATATTTGCCTGGAACATTTTTTTGTATACGGGTTTCGTGGTGATCGCAATCGTCTATTTGTGGATGATGTTCGAGCGTCGCATGAACCGCTATGCGAAACCCGTTGGTTTCGTCGCGTTTGCCTGGCGTTTGATCCTCACTACCGGCACGGGCTGCATTTTCGGTTTTCTGGTCGCGCGTCAGGCTTATGACGCCGCGATTATGGCGCCGATGTTCATCGTCATGTCGCTGGCGACAGGCAGCGCGATTTTCATGCTCACTGTGCTGGCGATGTACCGCTGGACCGCACGCCCGATCGAGGATGAAATCGTCAGGCGGCTCGCGAACTTGCTGGGCATCTATGTAGTGGCGCTCATGTATTTCGTGTTGACTTACCATCTCACGAATCTCTATGTGGCTGAGCACCACGGTGTCGAACGCTTCATTCTGATCGATGGCGGGATTTATACGTGGCTGTTCTGGAGCGTACAGATTTTGCTCGGCGGTGCTGTCCCTCTGATCCTGTTTTATCTCCCGTCGCTGCGCGGATCGCGTGCTGCCATGGGTATCGGCGCCGCGTTGGTCATCCTTGGCGGACTCGCGCAGCTCTATGTGATCATCATCGGCGGTCAGGCGTATCCGCTGATCCTGTTTCCCGGCATGGAGGTATCGAGCAGTTTTTATGACGGTGTCGTCGCCAGTTACGTGCCGAGTTTGCCCGAGATTGCATTGGGAATCGGAGGCGCAAGCCTCGCCGGGCTGGTCACCGTGCTTTGCATGCGCGTGCTGCCGTTTGTTCCGGCCGGTCCGCTGCAAGCCGCCCAGAAGAGCACTCCTGCGACATGAACCGGATGCTCATATCCGCGGCGCACAAGTCGTCCGGCAAAACCGTTGTGTCGCTCGGTCTGTGCGCTGCTTTCGCCGGACGTGGGCTCGCGGTGCAGCCGTTCAAGAAAGGCCCGGACTACATCGACCCGATGTGGCTGGGCCGCGCCGCCCGGCGCGCATGTCACAACGTCGATTTTCACACCATGTCGAGTGCCGAGATTCGATCGACTTTCTCGAATCACGCCGCCGATCTGGCGATCGTCGAGGGCACCAAGGGTCTCTATGACGGCGTCGATCCGGAAGGCGCCGACAGCAACGCTGCGCTCGCGCGCATGCTGGGCCTGCCTGTTATTCTGGTGCTGGATACGCGCGGCGTCACACGCGGCATCGCACCGCTGTTGCTCGGCTACAGATCTTTCGACGAGCGGGTACAGATAGCCGGTGTGATCCTGAATCAGGTCGGCGGTCCGCGTCACGAAGACAAGCTGAGGGCAGCGGTCGAGCGGTATACGGATGTGCCTGTGCTCGGCGCCTTGCAGCACGATTCGTCGTTGCGGATTATCGAACGGCACCTGGGTTTGATGCCAAGTAATGAACATGAGAATTGCGATGCTGCGATCCAGCGCATCGCTGAGGCGGTTGCTTCGCAAGTGGATCTGGATAGTGTGCTCGACGTCGCGAGTCATGCGCCGCTTCTGGCGCCGGTCACTGACGCGCTGAACGAGCCGGCGCCACGGGCGCCAGACGTGCGCATCGGCATAGCGCGCGATGCCGCGTTCGGCTTTTATTATGCGGATGATATCGACGCGATGGCGCGCGCGGGCGCCGAGCTCATCTGCATCGATACCTTGCACGATAGCGCTTTGCCCGACGTCGATGCAGTGTTCATTGGCGGCGGTTTTCCGGAAATGCAAGTCGAAGCGCTGGCCACAAACACGAGCCTGCACGCCGCAATCCGCCGTTTTGTCGACGACGGCCGACCTGTCTACGCCGAATGCGGCGGCTTGATGTATCTGGCCCGCAGCCTCACCTGGCAGGGTCAGTCTCACGACATGGTGGGCGCAATCCCCGCCGACGTGGTCATGCAGAGCGATCCGCAGGGACGCGGCTACGTTCGCTTGCGCGAGACGGGGATAGGGCCATGGCCCGTGCTGGATCCGGATCGACACGCACACGAGATAGCCGCTCATGAGTTTCATTACTCAAGCCTGCAAAATCTCGGTCCGCAGATCGGGTTTGCCTACGACGTGCTGCGCGGTCACGGCATGGACGGTCGGCGTGACGGTCTTGTGTACAAGAACGTGTTCGCGAGTTACGCGCATTTGCGTGATACCCAGAGCAACCCCTGGACCAGACGATTTGTGGCCCACGTGCGCCGGCTTAAACGCGCGTCTACCCCAGTGCTTGCTGACGTCGCGGCGATGTCGCAAGCGCGATGATTACTGTCAGCACACGCGCTGCCGAGCAAATTCGTCAGTCGGCCGGGGAGACAGACGCTCGGGGAATGGGGCTGCGCATCGCTGCGAAACGCAGGCCCGATGGCTCGATCGAGTATGCGATGGGCTTCGATGAGCCTGGTGACAACGATAATCGCGTCTCTGCTCATGACGTGGAGATACTTGTTGCTCCTGCCAGCGCCGACTTGCTGCAAGGCATGACGCTGGATTACGTCGAGCTCAATCCGGGAGAGTTCGGGTTCATTTTCATGAACCCCAACGACCCTGCATACGTGCCGCCCACAGAGGACTGATTGCGCCGCGACTGCCGGTGTTATGATTGCCTGAGGCGCTTAGGAAATCAGCCTCTATCATGGCGCAGAAAACCAGTTCTCTCGAAATGCTCTACGAGGTTGCCGCGAGCCTCAACGAGTCCTACGAGATCGAGGAACTCCTGACGCGGTTCATGCATCGCCTGCATGAGTTCATTGGATCCGACGCCGCGACCGCACGCATCACAACGGGCGACAAGCAGATGCGATTGATTGCCGGCGTCGGTCTCGATTCCGAACACCGCGCTCACCAGCCGCGGTTGCCCATGGATGAGTGTCTGCCGACCCCGTTTGCCGCGGATGGACAACGAGGTAACGTCATCGCGGTGCCGCTGCGGCACCGCAACGCCACCCTGGGCGTGTACACCTTTTTCATCGCGCGGGAGAAAGTGGCGAATCGGCCGGGTCTCGGGGATTTGTTGACAAGCGTCGGGCAACATCTCGGTGTTGCCATCCAGCAGGCGCGTATGGATCATGACGCTAACCGGCTCGTGCTCATGGAGGAACGCACACGGCTTGCGAATGAGTTGCATGATTCGCTCGCGCAAACACTGGCGAGCCTGAGGATGCAGGCGAGGGTGCTCGATGAGACCTTGCATCAAGGCGATGAGTCGGTGACTTGGCAGGAGATGGAAAAGATCGAAAGTATGCTCGATGAAGCGCATACCGAGCTGCGTGAGCTCATCGGGCGCTTCCGCGCACCCATCGACAAAGACGGTCTGGTCTCGGCGATCGAAAACGCCGCCGCGCGCTTTCGAAAGGAAACCGGTGTACCGATTTTTCTGCAAAACGAGTGGCAGGGAGTCGAGATCGATTCGGAGTCGCAGCTCGAAGCCACGCGTATCGTGCAGGAGGCGTTGGCCAACATACGCAAACATGGCCACGCTGAAGCCGTGCGCATTCTGCTCAGTCGCGACAAGGAGCGGTTTTGGGTATTGATAGAAGATGACGGCGTCGGTTTCCACCGAAGCCGCCTGCCCGAGAATCCCGGGGAGCACATCGGGTTAACGATCATGAAGGAGCGTGCGCGGAAGTTGGGCGGCGAGCTGCGTATCGAGACCGAGCCCGGTGAGGGCACGCGCGTTATTCTGGGCTTTGCCGGGCCGACGAGCGGCAAGGTCGCCGGCGCTTCCTGATGATGAAAGTTCTGCTCATCGATGATCATGCCCTGTTTCGCGCGGGCCTGGTGGGCTTGCTCGAGCGGCGCGGAATAGAAATCGCAGGTGCTGTCGGTGACCCGCGCGAAGGACTGCGTTGCGCGCAGGAGCTCGCGCCGGATGTCATTCTGCTCGATGTAAGGATGCCGGAGATGAGTGGCCTGCAGGTGCTCCGCGAATTGCGCGAATCCGGCAACGAGGCTCCGGTCGTGATGCTGACCACCAGCAGTGACAAAGAAGACCTGATGGATTCGCTGCGTTATGGCGTGCGCGGTTACCTGCTCAAGGACATGGCCCCGGATGAGCTGGTGGCGGCGCTACGTCAAATCGTTGCGGGCAAGATGGTCGTGGCGCCGGAGTTGTCCAGCGCGCTGGCCGAGGCCGTGCAGCAAAGCGAAGGCGGTGCGCTCGAGCCAGGACCCTCGCCCTTCGAGAAGCTTACGCCGCGCGAGCTGGAGATCCTGTGCCACTTGTCCGAAGGCCAAAGCAACAAAATTATCGCGCGCAATCTGGATATTACGGACGGCACGGTAAAGTTGCACGTCAAGGCGATACTCAGAAAGCTTGGGGTGCAGTCGCGGGTGGAAGCGGCGGTGATGGCGGTCGAACACAGGGTGTGCGACAAGGCGGGCTGACGAACAACTGGTGAACTCATGGCGATGAATTACGAAACACAACTTAACAAAGTGTCCGGAATCGGTTGACCACTACAGTTTCGAATCCGCTAATGTTTGTCTGACAGTGCGTGTATCAGTGACGTTAACGGTGCATCGTAACTTACGTACACTCTTAGCGGATCGAGTCTTGGGCACCCAGGTCAACAACATTCGGGAGCTTCGCGTAGAGCCTGTCAAAAGTGACGGTTTTACTACAACCATGAAGGCCGTTGATAACGACCATCACTGCATCGGCGAAGTCAACATTCGTATGCTCATAGAATGCCAGCGCTTGCCAGATCACCTGTGGTTCCTGAGTCGTGAGTTGCTTAGTCTCCAGAAGTTGTCGAAGGGCCTTGACGATCAGAGGCTTGGAAGTCTTGTAGCTACCTTTCAATACCCACGTCAGTTCACATAACACCACATGACTGATGAACCCAGGCTCTTCCGCGGTGCACTCCGCTTCGATGACACGATTCGCGAGCAATGCCTGGCGTCTATCGTCCTGCGCCAAATAGCGCACCAACACATTGGTGTCCAGGCCAATCAACGCTTGCGACTCCCGGCCTCTTGGATCGCCGCGTTCATATCGTCGATTGACACCGGTTGTTCGGGCTTGGGAATCATACCTTTAAGTTCCTGCACATCACGAACAGCCGGCAAAATCGTAACCGACTCATCTGGGCTGACCAAAAACTCCACCCGATCACCAGTCCGTAGCCCCAAGTGATCGCGAATCAGTTTGGGCAACGTGATCTGACCCTTGCTCGTTAGCTTTGCGGTCGCCACATCAGCTCCTGTGCATACTCGC
>JBPCXK010000011.1:0-4651 GCA_051008635.1 Gammaproteobacteria bacterium | reverse complement strand
CCGTGTCACCGAACCGTTAATCCGTATTGCATGCCGGCAGCGTTTGTAGCGTAAACATTCTTGCGCGCCTGTTGAGGGTCTACTGAGATCCGGTAGGTGATGGAATTGCCCAATAGTTGATCCATCGGCCCCACGCCCACAGCATCCCTGACCAGATAGCTGCTTTCGGCGTCGCGCTCCAGTAGGCCCTCTCGCTCCAGAAAGCGGCCAATGCGCCGAACCAGAGTGTGGGTCAGTTGTGTAGTTTCATCGCTCGTCGGCGCCTTCACCCTGTGAAACCGGGCCGATCTATCGGGACCATCGACATACACCCCATCGAGGAATAGCATGTGGAAAAGCGAGGCGGTCAGGGTCGGAAACTGTTCCAACGTCTCGACGATGAGCCTCTCGAAAGGGTCGAGCATCGAGGCTCGGCGCTGGCGTTGCTGCTCGCGTTCTTCGCCCGCCTGAGTGAGCACTCGTTCGACGGTCGAATGGTGGACATGGAGCTGGCGCGCGATGGTGCCTACCCGCCAGTCCTTGGCAAAGTAGTAGCACAGGATCTGCACCTTGAGCACAGCACAATTCAGACCGCAATCAAATTCGGCGTCCGTCGTCGATTGGGTGCCCAGTGGGCCTCGGGTGCACTCAGCGCGTCGCGGAAGCAGACTTATCGAAGCGCTGCTGCACCTCACTGGCATCAACGCGAATGTTCATGCGGGCACCGGTGTCAGCAAGAATTTTCACCGTCATGAGATCCATCAGCGGGCGCACGTGCTTGAAGTGGTCGCTGCCCTTGATCTCGAATGCCGCGAAGGGTGTGCCGTGCAGTTCGGCGAGGCCCTGCATGCGCTTGCTCAGGAACACATAGTCCCAGGCTTTCTCGCCTTCAAAATAAAATGTCGGCGTGCGGAGTTCGTGCGCGTAATTGACAGCAGAACGAATGTGAGCCTCTGCATAGCTGGCCTGGTCGAACGGCGCCTGGCGGTAATCTTTGCTGTAGGTTCTGAGATAAGTATCGGCGACACCGCCGAACGAAAAAACAGCACGCAGCTTGTCCGACGCGATGGCTGTTAGCATTGTCATGGTCCCGCCGGTGCTATGCCCTGCCATGTATATCCGCTCGGCGTCCACATACGGCAGCGCGGCGACGAAGTCAATGGCGGCCAGCGCGTCGTCCACTTCGCCGAGAAACATCTCCACGCGGCCAGGATTGGCGTTGTCGCCCCGCCAAGACGGTACCATCACAACCATCGGCGATGCTAGCGCCCTGCCCAGGTAACCCTCGGCCGTGTCCCACGCAAACTCGCCGATACCACCGTGGCCGCCGCGCGCCCAGATGAGTGCCGGCAGCTTCGGTCCGCCCGAAGGCGCGGGCGTGAGGTAAGCGGCAAGCTTGCCTGCGGGGCTCGAGTACTCGACGAGCTCGAACACGCCCGCCGGTGGCGCGGCTGGCGGGCCGTCCGGGGCCACACCTGCGTTGACCAGCTTGGTCTTGAACGCCGCACGTGCTTGGTTGTATGGCATATCGGGCGCAAGCCGGCCGTCAGCGTGCGCCGCGTCGAGCGCGCTAACAAGCGTCGCGACAAGCGCACACGCGCACAAGCAGTTGACGCCTCGTCCCTTACGGTTTCCATAGTGCATTAGTAACGCCTCGTAACGGTGTCGCGGTGTCTACAACTATACGAATCGAATGCGAACTGCGCAATGAAATGAGCAATGGCAAGGTGCGCTACGAACTCAACACGCCGTACCGTGATGGCACCACGCATGTCATCTTCGAGCCGATGGATTTCATCGCGCGGTTTGTCGCCCGGGTGGCGAAGCCCCGGGTCAACCTGACCCGCTTGCACGGCGTTTTCGCCCCCAACAGCGCACATCGAGCGCGGGTGACAGCGGCCAAACGGGACAACGGCAACAAGGCCGGCACGTCGCCTGCGCCTGAAGATTCAACACTCGCCGAACGCCGGCTGGCCAGTATGGGCAGCATAAACGCACTTTCCTCCGATTCCATTGAGTAGTGCAGGTTAGCCTGACAGCAGTTTGCCTCCCGATGGCGAAGAATTCGCGCCGAATTCTCGCGCTACGACCGGGAGGTCTTCACACACCATTGGTGCGGACCAGGCAACCCCACCGGCGCAGCCAACCGGCATCGTGCCGCTCCCCTCAAGACCGTAGCCAGGCGTGCTGGTGCCGTCAGTGTCAGTCGAACAATCCCACCTGGGGTCGCGCCCGAGTTCACGAGAATAGGTAGGCAACCGACGCGATTCGGCTGAAGCCACTTTTATGTCGAGATGGGTGAGGATTTTCTTAATCACCTCAGGCGCTTCGATACTTGCGATGACCTTGACGGCCCCGCTGCATTCCTGGCAGGTCTCGATGTCGATGTTGAATACCCGCTCGAGTCGTTGCGCCCCACTCATCGAAGCCCGGCGTTCGGCCAGTTTCGGGGCCTCAGGCTCGCCGGGCGTTGTGGCAGAGCTACCCTTGCCCCGTTTCGCCGGTGTCACCAAAGCTCGGTGTTTACTGTCGGACCAACCGACCACGTCGAAACTGGCGCTGAACGGTACGATACCTTCGACGGCTACGCGGCCTAGATTTGGGCGAATGCCGAGGATCCCGCAATAGCTCGCGGGCAAGCGAATGGATCCGCCGCAGTCGGTACCAAGGGCAAACTCAATTAGGCCATTGGACTCGATGCTGACGATGTGATCACCGTCAATTCCGATGTCGACGCATTGATCGGCCGCCATTGGTGCCGGTGATACGCGCGTTGTGCAAGAAAAGATCCATGGTCTCCTCCGTAGCGGCCGACAGGGCCATTCGGAACTTCACGGCCCGGTCACTCAAACCCACCTGAACAAGTGCGCCCCACTACAATGCCGGCCTCACTACAATGCCGAGTGGTTCCGGACTTCCCTGACCGTTAACTGCGGGCCTTTACCTGTTGTCGTCGCGCAACCAATGGCACGCGCCAATGCATAGCGTGTCACCGATCAGCAAATCGAGTGTGTCACTTCGACTCGTGGCAGTCCGTAGACACCGAGTATCGAACAAGCGGGCATCGTGACCACGGACCGATGCGGCCAGCCTTAAGCTCGACGCTAACGTCTCGTTACATTTACCCTCCTTGCAGTAACCGATAAGATGCGCCATTGATTGCCGCGACGTCACCGACTTTCGGCGCTCAATTTCTGAGCAGGGTAATGACGTACTATAGGGCGGCCAGTCGCCCAGACAATCGCGCTAGAGACTGAGCCAACAGCAAGCAGCGAGGAAAAACTCATGAACAAACTCGTGAAGAAATTCGTCATGTTGCGCCGCAATCGAAAAGGAACAAGGTTAATCCAATGGGGATTCGCCGCGTTGCTGGTCGGCTTGATGCCCGTGCCGGGCGCGTGGGCCGATCACGCGGTGAAGATTGGTTGGATCGGACCGCTTTCGGGGTGGGGAACGGCCGGCGGCACCGCGATCATGCGAGGAACCGAGCTTGCCGTCGATCACATCAACACGGCAGGTGGGGTTCGCGGACACCAGCTCGAGCTGGTCACGCGGGACTCGGAAGCCAAGCCGGACAGAGCCATCACCGTGGCGCGCGAATTGATCGGGCGAGAGGAAGTCTACGCACTCATAGGTAAGTTCGATTCGAGTTCTGCAAAGGCCCTCAACCCGGTTCTCCATGAGTCCGGCGTGCCGATGATGCTGTCGATCGCGGCGGCAACCAAGAACATCGAATACGATCGCGATCCCAACTTCATGTTCCGGACCTCCGGAGCCGACCACTACATTGCCGAGTTTCTCGTGAACTTCGTGATGAAAGAGTTCGGCGCCAACAAGATTGCGATCGGCTATGAGGACACAGGTTACGGATTCGGTGGGCGCGACGACATTACAAAGGCCCTCGAAAAGCTGAACGTGGCACCGGCAGCGAAGGTCAAGTTCTCTCGCTCCGACACCGATATGACTGCCCAGGCTCTGGTCGTGCAGAAGTCGGATGCCGACGTCATCATCCTGTACTCCATCGCCAAGGCGGACGCGATGATGATCCGTAGCTTGAACAAGGTCGGCGTAAGCATTCCCGTCGTGTGTGCCTGGGCGGCGAGCTCGCCCGAGCTGCCGAAGTTTGCAGGTCCGTTGGCTGACGGTGTGACCGTCATGCAGACGTTCAGCTTCATGGATCCCAATCTAAACGAGCTAGGTCAAAAGGTCGCTGCCGACTTTGTGAGAAAGCACAACATACCCGACATCAGCCAGATGGTGACGCCTGCATTTACCGCCCACGCCTACGACGGAATGCTTCTACTGGCGGCGGCCATGAACAAAACGGATCTATCCTTCAAGGACGGCGACCTGGAGGAGGATCGCGCGAAGATCCGGGATTCGTTGGAAGCCGATCTCGGCCCCGTAAGAGGTCTTATCAAAACTTATGAGCCGGCGTTCACAAAGGATAATCACGACTCCGTTGGCCCGAGCGACTACATCATGACGGTCTGGAAGGGAGGCAAGCTCATCCCTTATCAGGGAAAGCACAATTGGGGTAAGCAGCGCTAGTCCAGCGTTTGCAGGCGCGTTCCACGTCTCACTAGTGCTGCCGGAAACGGTCGTCCCCTGAAGCCAGATGCTACAGGCCACGATTAGCGGGCTGGTGGTGGGGAGTTTGTTTTCCCTCATC
>JBPCXK010000010.1:0-7176 GCA_051008635.1 Gammaproteobacteria bacterium | reverse complement strand
GAGTATCTGCGCACGGTGGACGCCCTGGAGTTCGACGTCCATCCGTACGACAACAACCAGGCGCCGGCGGTCATTCCCGGACTGCCCCAAACGGTGTTGTTGTTGCCAGCGACGAATTACCCGTACGAGCATCATGTCCGCTCCGTGCATGGGCAGACGCTCGACAACGCGGGTGAACCAATCGTCAACGTTGAAGTAACCGAAGGGGTTCGCGAACGGGTCTTGAGCGATGGACGCGGCGTCTTCGTGTTACCGCTGCGCTGGTCGTTACCGGTGGGACCGGTGGTCCTCGATGCGGTCGATCATCGCACCGGGCGCACCGACCAGCTCAATCTCACTTTGCCCGACGATTTGCAGCAGGGTCACATATTCACTCTGACTTAACCTGATCTGAACGTACGAGGAACAGAACCATGCCCGAATATCTCAGCCCCGGCGTCTACGTCGAAGAAATCGCATCTGGACCACGCCCAATCCAGGGTGTCGGCACCAGCACAGCGGGCTTCGTTGGCTTAACGGAACGAGGCCCCACTACACCCCGCCTGACTACGAATTGGGGCGACTACCGCCGGTGGTTCGGTGATGTCATCGACATCGGCACGTCGTACCTGCCTTACGCCGCGCGCGGCTTCTTCGAGAACGGCGGTGCGCGCCTGTTCGTCGCGCGTGTGACCCGCAACGACGCGGTCACTGCGTCGCTCGATGCCAACACCACCGACGGCGCGCAGGATTTGCGTATTTCGGCCGTCGGCGCCGGCGTCTGGGGCAACGGACTGTTCATCAGGATCAGCGACAGTAGCAAGACCGACGCCAACGGCGTAGCGATCGGATTCCGCGTTACCGTTTTGTACTATCGGATTCCGCCTAATCCGTTCGTTGACCCATTCGATCCCGCCAACATCGGCGATCCAAACCGGGTCGACCCCGACCTGACCGAAGACTATGACGACCTCGAGTTTGATCCGCTCGGCAACAACTACGTCATCAACCGAGTCAACGCCAACTCCACGCTCATTCACGTGGACTGGACCGATAACACCATCGCGCCGGCGCGGCCAGACAACCAACCGTTTGGCCAGTTGATAACCACGGCTGGCGACGACGGTGCGGCACCGATGTCCGCGGTCGAGTACGAGGGCAATTCTGCCTTGGCGCCGGATCAGCGCACCGGACTGGCCGCACTCGAAATCATCGACGAAATCGCGCTCTTGTGCGCACCTGACCACGTACACCCGGCCCTTAACGTAGTTAACCAAACCCAGCTGATGAATGCAGTCGTCAACCAATGTGAACGACTGCAGGATCGCTTTGCGCTTTTGAACGTGGCCGGCGGCCAGGGCTTGGTTCAGAACATCAATCCACCCCGCGATACGTCATACGCCGCTATCTACTACCCGTGGATCCGGACTTTTGATCCCTTCAGCCGCGACACGGTTCTGGTGCCGCCGGGCGGTCACGTTGCGGGTATCTACGCGCGCTCCGATCGCGAGCGAGGAGTGCACAAGGCGCCGGCCAATGAAATCGTGCGCGACATCATCAACCGCGATATCAACGCCACTCGTAAGCCACTCGAATTCACCATCGGCAAAGGGGGGCACGACATACTGAACCCGCGGGGGATCAACGTGATCCGCGATTTCCGCGCCGACCGCCGCGGGATTCGCGTATGGGGCGCGCGGACTCTGTCAAGCGATCCGCTGTGGCGCTACGTCAATGTTCGTCGCTTGTTCAACTTCGTTGAGGAATCGATCGACGAAGGCACGCAATGGGTCGTGTTCGAACCGAATGACGAAAATACCTGGGCCCGTGTCCGCCAGGTCGTGTCCGATTTCCTGACCCTGGTCTGGCGTAGCGGAGCGCTCCAGGGCGCGACTGAAGCGCAGGCCTTCTTTGTCCGCTGTGGGCCGGAAACCATGACCCCGGCCGATATCGATGCAGGCAGGCTGATTTGCGAGGTTGGTATCGCGCCCGTCAAACCGGCCGAGTTTGTCATTTTCCGTATTCAGCATAAGACCGTCGAACTTGCGGCGGCCTAACGATTAGCTACAGGAGACAGTCATGCCCCCAACATTTCGTGAAGATCCTTATGGTGGCTATAACTTCGTCGTAACCATCAACGGCGTCAGCGATGACGGCAACGCGGTCCGGGCTGGCTGCAACGAAGTATCCGGCCTTGAGACCGAGGTCACGCCAGTCGAGTATCGCAACGGCAACGAGGACATTACCGTGCGCAAGATTCCCGGTTTGAAGAAGTTCACCAACATCACCCTCAAACGCGGTATGACCGGCGACCTGGCGTTCTGGAACTGGATTCGCGGCGCCATGAAAGGCCAGGTTCAGCGGGCACAGGGCAACATCGTGATGCAGGATGAGAACCAGCAGGAAGTACTGCGCTGGAATTTCAATCGTGGCTGGCCATGCAAATTCACTGGCCCCGGCTACAACGCGGCCAACAATGAAACGGCTTTCGAGACAATCGAAATCTGCCACGAGGGTCTGTCGATCGACGGCCAGAGCTGATGCGGATCCAGTCCATCAACCCGCCCGGCCTGGGCTTTGAGGTTGCGCGCGCGGATGAGCAGCCCAATACACTGCGCACGGATATCGCCGGTTTCGCCGGCCCAACGCAGCGCGGTGCGGTCGGCCGGCTGGTGCGAGTCGAGGGTTGGCGTGACTACCTGGCGCGCTTCGGTGGGCTGACGGAAAACGACGATACCGCTTTCGCCCTTCGCGGTTACTTCGACAACGGCGGTCAGGCGGCCTACGTCGTGCGCACAATCGGGCGAGCGCATACTGCCGCCTCGGCGACATGGACAATCGACGCCCTCGATCCGGTCACCCGACAATGGCGGCCAACCGGCCCTGCCGGCGGCGGCTTTCCATCGGCGCGTTATCGCGTTGCGGCCAGTAGCCCTGGGACGTGGGCCAACGGTATGCAGGTGAGCCTCCACTATCGTTTGTTCGGGCGTAACGGGCAGCCGCAAATCGATATCCAGGTGCAACCGTGGCAAGAGCCGGCCGAGTACCTGTATGGCTTGTCACCGGCGCGCCTGGTTGAGGACGTGGCTGAACGATCGACCCTGATCCGGCTGCAGCTCGTGCCGGGGTATACGCCCGCCGCAACGCCGCATCAGGGGCCGCTCAGTTTCACCTGGAAGTTACCGCCGTTGCACGGTGGCAGCGAGCAGGTCGCCGGCCTGGCGGAGTACCGTGAGGCGGCCGATCAATTATTGGTCGAGCCGGAAGTTGCCCTGCTCGTTCTGCCCGATGCGTATGCGATGGCCGGTCCACGCGACGACGCGGGAGTCCTCGTGGGCGGCCTGGCGGCCAGCGCTGAACTGACGTTGGATCGGCAGCTTCTGGCGGCATCGCCGCCGCACTTACGCAGCGCCAGCGAGGTGGCTCACTGGGCCGGCGCCCGGCAGCGGGCCCTGACCCGGCAGGGTGCCCGCAATATCGCTGTCTATCATCCCTGGATCGACGTCGATGATCCGCTCGGGGGCGTGACCGCGCCGCTTCGACGCATAGCGCCGGTCGGTCATGTCGCGGGAGTGATAAGCCGGCTGGATCGCGAACGCGGCGCCCATCACACGCCGGCCAACGCGCCGCTGTTTGAAGCCGTTGATCTCGCTGAACATTATGGCAATGTCGAACAAGCTGCCCTGGCTGTCGGCGGCGTCAATTTGCTGCGCTGCCAACCGGGGCGCGGGCTGGTCGTCTGGGGCGCTCGCACACTCACTGATCCCACGACGGACCCGGAAAACCTCTATCTCGCTCACCGGCGCCTGATCCACCGCCTGGTGCGTGCGATTCGCCGGGTTGCAGAACCGCTGGTATTCAATGGCAACGGTCCCGAATTGTGGCTGGTGCTGGTTCGCTCGATTACCAGCGTCCTGATGCAGGCTTTCCGCGCCGGTGCGCTGAAAGGCGAACGGGCGGAGCAGGCATTCCGCGTGGTCTGTGATGAGTCCAATAACCCACCGTCCGCGATCGACAACGGCTTGGTGCAGTGCGAAATACAGGTCGCGCCGGCGGTGCCGATGGAGTTCATCACACTGCGGATTGCCCTGAGTAACGACGGCCGCCTCGAGCTGATAGAGCCATGACGGATCTACTGCCTGTCTATCGTTTCCTGGTTACGCTCGACCCCGCCGATGCCTACCTGCCGGCGCGGCAGGCACGACTGCTGCCCGAGGTTGCCGCTGGCGCCTTCCAGACCGCCAGCGGGCTCGGTGCGGACCTGGAAGTGATGGCCTACCCGGAGGGCGGTATGAACGATTTCGTGCATCAGTTGCCGGTACGCCACAGCTGGAATCGCATCGTGCTCAAGCACGGATTTATTCGCGACCCGATTCTGTGGCAGTGGTACCAGGTCGGTCTGAGCCAATCGCTTGGCGCGCGGCGCAACGGCTCGATCGTGCTGCTGGACCACAGCGGTGAGCGGGTCCTGGCCTGGGAGTTCCGTGGCGGCATCGCCGCCAAGTGGCAGGGACCGGAACTCGACGCGATGGAGGACGGCGTAGCAATGGAAAGCGTCGAAATTGCGCATCACGGTTTGACCCTGGCCGGCGGGTCTTTCGATATAGGCGACGCCGTTGATAGCGTCATAGGGTTGTTCAGCCGATGATCACAATCGAACATCTGGAGGTGCAATTCGACGTCGAGGGCGACTCTGATGAGCAGGTGTTCGCCCGCCACTTTGCCCGTTTCATCGAGCAGTGGGCCCGCGCGCAAGAACAAGACCAGGCACAGAGGGAACGCCTCGCGCGTGACCAACAGATCGGCGCAGACGGGAGTTATCGATGATCGAAACCCCGATTGGCAGCGCTAAGCAGGGGCCGGGCAAGGCGGTGCTCGAGATCGTGCGACCGCAAGGTCAGGCGCCGGTACCCCTGCTGTTCAACCCTACCGAATACCAACTGCAGAAGTCCAACAACTTCGCCGAGATAGCGATCCCGGGCCTGGAAACACCACCGCTGCAGTACGTGCGCGGCTCGGCGCAGAAGCTGACTACCGAACTGTTGGTCGATACCTCGGATACGCTCGAAGACGTTCGCGAGCGTTACACCAACGCGCTTCGCAAGCTGATGAATATTCATGGCGATATCCATGCGCCGCCGATCGTCAGGCTGGTCTGGGACGGCGAGGTATTTCTCGGGGTCGTCGAGAGTCTGAACATCACCTACGTGTTGTTCACTCCCGATGGCGTACCCCTTCGCGCCAAACTCAATCTTGTGCTGATGGAGTATCGCACGGTTGAGGACCAGGTCGCGGAAACGCCACGCGCCTCGCCCGACGTGGACAAGAGCCACACCGTGCGGCGCGGTGACACGCTGACCAGCATTGCGACCCTGGCGTACAACGATCCGACCGTCTGGCGCGAGATCGCCAGCCGCAATGGCATCGAAGACCCGCGCCAGCTCACACCCGGACACGTTCTGCAGCTACCGAGGCTACGTTAGCGTATGCAACTCTCGACCCTGAATTCCGGTCTGCCGCACGTCGACTACTACGCACCGGGTTTCCGCGTGGAAATCGACGGTGAACAACTGGCGCCGGCAACCAATGGCGACGTCTTGAGCCTTGGCGTCAAGATGGACATCGAGCAGATGACCAGTTTCGAGCTGACCGTCGCCAATACCGCGACCGCGGATCGCGTCGACACCACATTCAAGTACAGCGACGGCAACCATTTCGATATTGGTCGCCAGGTCCACGTCAAGATGGGTTACGCCGATCGGCTGGTATCGATGATCACCGGCCAGATCACCAGCATCGCGCCCAAGTTTCCCCAGACCGGAACACCTACCCTGACCGTTAGCGGTCAAGACGGCCTGTTCCGGCTCAAGGACCGCCGCCCCGATGCCGGAGAGACGATCCAGTACATCAACAAGACCGACTGGGAGATCGCCGAGGTCATCGCCCAACGCAACAAGCTGCAGGTCAACGTCACCCGCGAGGGACCGACGCACGCGGAAGTCGTGCAGCGCATAACCGACGATGGGACGTTCCTGAAAGAGCGCGCCGCCCGGATCGATTTCGATTGCTATGTGCTGACCGATCCCGCAACCAGCAAGTCGACGCTGCATTTCGTACGCCCGAGCGATGGACGCGATGGCACTCCGGTCGAGAGTTATGCGCTGCGTTGGGGGGAAAACCTGATCAGCTTCACGCCAACGATCAACCTGTCGGATCAGGTTGCCAATGTGACTGTTCGCGGCTGGGACCCGGCGACCAAGCAAGTCATCATTGGCCAGGCCGGGCCCGATGATCTGCCCAAACAGCCCGACCGCGGCGACAGCGGACCAAGCGCGGCGGCGCGTACCCAACAGGGCAAACAAGACGTCGTCGTCGATGCGCCGGTGACCAGCCACCAGGAAGCATTCGAGCTGGCGCGAAGCCTGCTGCTGCGACGCGCCTATCAGTTCATTACCGGCAGCGGCCAGATCATCGGTCGCCCGGAGCTCAGACCCGGTCACAACCTGACACTCAGCGGCCTCGGGCGATTCAACGGCACGTACTACGTTACCAGGGTCGGGCACCAGATCAACGGTTCGGGCTATCTGACTTCGTTCGAGGCCCGCCGCATGTACCACAAGGAGTCAACCGAATGAGCCATGCACATCAAAGCCTGCGCACTGACCGGCGTTTTTTTG
Organism: Gammaproteobacteria bacterium; assembly: GCA_051008635.1. GTDB lineage: Bacteria > Pseudomonadota > Gammaproteobacteria > JBPCXK01 > JBPCXK01 > JBPCXK01. Next base: position 520 of record JBPCXK010000010.1, on the reverse strand, counting down.
GTGTCGTCGAAGGCATCGTGTCCGAAGTGCGCAATGAAGGCCAGATCAAGGTCACCTACCCGTGGCTGGACGGCAGCACCGACCAGGGGCAGCCACAAATGGTCAGTGAGTGGTGCCGGGTGTCGCAGTTTTTTGCCGGTCCGGACCACGGCGCATTCTTTATCCCCAAACGCGGCAGCGAAGTGGCCCTCGGGTTCATCCATGGCGACATGCGCCGACCGATCATCATCGGCGGGCTGTTCAATGGTGTCGATCAACCTCCCGGTACCGATTCTGATATGGACACTCACGTGCGACACCTGCGCATTCAGTCGCCGACCGGGCACCGCATCAGCATGCTCGATCCGGAAGAACCCGGCGCTGCCGGCGCGGTCGTGATCGAGAACTCCAAGGGCGACTACATCTCGCTATCGACGACCGGGACCGTGCGCATAAAGGCCCGCGGCGCGCTGGAGCTGGAAGGCGCCACGGTCCGGATCAACGGCCGCGTGGTCGCATCGAACAACAACACGATATAGAC
>JBPCXK010000009.1:0-4667 GCA_051008635.1 Gammaproteobacteria bacterium | reverse complement strand
TCCGTAGAGGGCTGTTTCAGAGCCGTGCAACAACCAGGTCACTCGAGCAAGCACAGCTGCGGTGGCCAACGCGCCGCTGATGAACAGCATATGGCGGTGTGTTGCTGTCGCGTATGCTCCTGCAACCAGCGAGATGAAGAGGAAGGCGTCGATCAGCCAGATGCTGAGAATGCGATCAACGAGAAATGGCTCTACGACAATGACGAGCAGTAGAGAGGTGAGGAGATAGGCGTGGCGGTAACGTGACGGTACAAGGTGCGGCAGTTTTGATTCGATCTTCATCTTGCCTCACGTGCTTTCGCAGTAATGCGCGGCGATTTGCCCGTTCCCACCGCTTGCCCGATGATCTTGCCCGCACTGAGCCTTGGGATTCTTGCGGAAAACATGCCCGTCGAGTACCGTTTCCGTGCCGATCTCCGTTAGATAGTTAAGCAGCTGTCAAATAAAATCAATAAGCTAAAGTAAATCACTGCGGAGTGAAGTCCGTGGGAGATTCGGAGGTTACCTACCGGTTCGGCGCCTGGCTGGTCGAACCGTACTTGAATCGCCTTCTCGAAGGATGGCGCTGAGCGCCAGCTTGCGACAACGATTGTCTGCCTTGAGTGCTCTCCAGTCTTGCCGGGGCGGTTCCGTTCGCATGCCGGGCAGCAACTAAGCTGGCTGCACCTTATGAGTCCAGCCCGCAACGGCGGCCATGCCCGGACTTATTGAGATGCTACACTATTGGTTAGTGACGAAATGTCCTCAAGCCCGCTCCGGTTTTTGGCTGGTTCTGAACGTCCAGCCCTCACCCAAAATTCCGGATGCTGGTGCAATATGCGGGCTATGGTGGAAATCAGCATGACGCCAAAATCTGTCTCTGCTGAGTCTTTTCGGCGATTCAGACGAAAGCGATCAATTTCAAACCTAAGGAGAAATGTACCGTGACTGGCCTCATCCGAATGCGTTTCCTCTTGATCCTGACCGCCCTGGTTGCTCTCACCGCTTGCGGGCCGAAGAGTCAAACCATCAAGGATTATACGGCGATCGCGGACATCTCCGGACTCGAACTCGACGAAAGCGAGGCCCCGACTCTCGTCTACAAGCGACCGGGAGCTCCAACCCTTGCGGCTTATGATCGGTTTATCATCGATCCCGTGCAGCTCAGCTATAGCGACCCGGAGATGGAAGAGCTGGATCCGGAACAAGTTGGCAGGATGCAGCAGTACTTTCGGGACGCCATGATCAGGGAGCTGCGCGAGGGGGGGTATGAAGTCGGAACCCGGTCCCAGGCCGGCACCATGAGAATCTCACTCACTGTATCGAACCTCAAAGCGCCAAAAGGAGGTGGCGCTGCCAACGTTGCCGCGATGGCCGCCGGAACTGTGGTCGGGCTACCGATGATCTTTTCGATCAGTGTCGGCGAGGTGACCGTTGAGGGTGTCTTTCGCGAGTCGCTGACCAGCCGCATCGATGCGATCGTGGTGGATCGCTCAGTTGGGAGCCGCGCATTGAACGCCAAACCGTGGTCGACGTGGGCCGATGTCGAAGCAGCTTTTGACCAGTGGGCAAAAGGCGTCCGGGAGGGGGTCGATAAGGCGCATGGTCGATAAGGGGTGATCCACACGCGCATTGACCGGCTCAAAGCAAACCGCTCACCTGACCTCGAACGGTGCCCCCGGTCGCAGCGCCTCGGTACGCCAGCTCGCGGGGTTTGCGCCCATCTCTCGCCCCAGCCGGACCAGTTCGCGCATGGTATTGGCATCGAACATCTGGTCTGAATCAGGCGCCTGATAATCCTGGGGAATGGCGACGTAACGCAATTCAGCGTCAAATTCCGGGTGGCGGTTTATGAGACGCACATAGGTTTCCGCGTCCTGGATGCTTTGCAGCGTCGAGGAGCGTATGAGTGTGCTCAGGCTACGCGCCGCCACGGATGTCCAGCGTGACTGAACCAGCTTCGGGTCAGGCAAAAGCTTTTGATTGACGATAATCCAGACCCGGAGTTTGACGGGCGGGCCGTTGCCGACAAAGCTGAACTGCGCGCTGTCGTGACCGTAAAGCCAGGCGCGATCGTCCAGCCCGCCAACCACCTGCATCGTGGCGCCACCATCGACATACAGAGAATCGTCGATGAGAATGGGCGGGAATGCGCCGGGGATGGCCGAGGACGCCAGTAACACCGATACAACTTTCTCTGCTGCATCCGGCATCGGCGAGTCGAGAGCAGTCTGCGCCAGGTCCCACACCCGCATGACGCCGTAGTCCATATTTGTCGCGCCGACCAGGAGTGGCCGCCCTTCCATCGCGCCCTGAGCGAGGCCCTGTATGAGGTCCGGAGTGATCGTCGAACGGATGCGGGCATGGAGCTTTGAAATATCGAACACAGACACATTGCCCGGGAGAAACGGGATCAGCCCTCGCTTACGAACCCAGTCGCGGCCCGGGTTCTCATAGAGCCGGGTGATGTCGCGATACGCTTCGGGCGTTCCCAGGAACGCAAACGGCGCAATGAGCGCGCCCGTGCTGACGCCACTGACCGAGTCAAAAACAGGGCGCGCGAACCCGGGATCGGTAACCTGGCCCCAGCCTTCGAGAAAGCCCGCGCCGAACGCGCCGAAAGCCCCTCCTCCGGATAGCACTAGAATGTCATGGTGCTGCGATTCGTTCTCGGGTGAGCGACGCGCAGCCAGATACTCGCTTGTGATGCGCTCGGTGTTTGCCGCAGCCATGGCTTCGAGGTCCGCCTGGTAGGTGCGCAGGAATTCAGCGTGGTGGTCCAGAATCTCCTGCTCGGAGATCCAGCGCTGGGGCGTTTGACAGCCCACTGCAAGCGGCATCAACATCAAAATGAACAGCGGACGGATGCCTTGCATAGGGCCGGGTGCTATTATCGACATTAAAGCGTTTCCGTTTACCATCGACTTGTGTGATTTTAGTTCAAAGGCGCGTTAAAGGGCATGACCTCGGGTAACGCATTGAGACACGCGGTGGTGCTGGGTGCCGCTTGCGTGGCCGTTTTGGTCAGCATCTGGATGACGCGCGCACTGCTGTCGCGAGACCTTCCCGCTCTGCAGCCCTGGCATCGGCCTGCGCTGGAGTCTGAGTTTCGCGCGCGACATTACCGGGAAGGTATTACGTTCTCCGAGTATCGGCGGCTTGAAACCGCGCTGATGGCGGAGGTGCGTACGCGAATCAGCGACAAACTCCAACCCGACCAACAGTTGATCACCAACCGTTATTTTGCAAATAACCCGGCACACGCGAACGCCTGGCCGTTGAACTGGAACATGTCGTACTAACGTGTCCCGAAAACCCGCTAGCCGGGATCGTTCTGCTGCATGGCGCGAGCGAGTCGCCTTACAGCATGCGCGCGCTGGCGGACGTGTTCTTCGCGGCCGGGCTGTACGTTATTGCGGTGCGCTTGCCCGGTCACGGTACGATTCCGGGGGAGTTGACAGCGGTACGACCAGAGGACTGGCAGGCCATAGTGCCGATGGCCGTCGCGCACGTCGGGGAACGGATCGGAAACGATAAACCAATCCACCTTGGAGGGTACTCGGCCGGCGCCGCGGTGGTGCTGAATTACGCGCTCCTCGAGACGCGCGCGCTTGAATTCTGTCGAGCGTGCAACCAGAGCCTATCTCAAAATTAGAGATTTTTCGTGCAGGCCAGACCCGCACCTGTGAGAACAAGAGTATCTGGCCATTAGTATCCGCTATCGCACACGTTGAAGTCGAAATCGTTGGGAATGGAGGGTTGGCGTGGACATCAAACGGATAGCAGCTTTCACCTATAACGGGGCAGGTGGAAATCCGGCAGGGGTAGTTCTGCTAGAGAACGAGCCTGACGCAGAGAACATGCAGCGAGTTGCGCGCGAAGTCGGCTATGCGGAAACCGCCTTTCTTGTGCGCTCGCAAAAAGGGTGGAATATCCGATATTTCGCCCCGGCAAAGGAAATCCCGTTCTGCGGGCATGCCACTATTGGAAGCGGCGCGGTGTTAGGCAAAGAGCTTGGCGCAGGGGTTTATCCGTTGGTACTGAAGAATGCGCAGGAGATCACCGTTGAAGCGATTGATCTCGGTGCGGGTAAGTGGGGCGCTGCCCTGCAGTCACCGCCGACATGGTCCAGGGAGGAGGCCGACCCCACGTATGTTGAGGACGTCTACGATGCTTTCGGCATTGACCCAGAGGATCTCGATCCGCGACTGCCTACAAGACTGATCCACGCGGGTGCTAACCATGTTGTGGTCGGACTGAAGAGTCGCAAGCGGCTTGCACACCTGGGATACTCATTCGAGACCGGGCGAGAGTTGCAGGAACGCCGGGATCTGGCCACATTCAGCTTTATCTTTTCCGAAAGCCATTCTGTCTTTCATGCGCGCAACCCGTTTGCCATAGGCGGTCTCTATGAGGACCCGGCAACAGGCGCTGGCGCTGCCGCTCTAGCAGGATACCTTCGAGACATCGGATGGCCGAACGATGGAAGAATCGAGGTTTTTCAGGGAGAAGACATCGGCCGAAAGAGCCATCTGATCGTGGAATTCAGCGCCACACCTGGTGAAGGCATTCGGGTGTCCGGGGAGACGGCAGTCATCGATTAGGTGCGCACCGTTTCGGCGGTAACCAATTATGAGGGGCCGTAACCAGTGCTTTGATTCCACAACGCATTTTCTTCTGTCGGAAAT
>JBPCXK010000008.1:0-2724 GCA_051008635.1 Gammaproteobacteria bacterium | reverse complement strand
ATTCCCTCACTACAACTGACCTGGTCAAACGTGGTGTGGTGCAGGTTATGGAAGGCCGTCATTGTTTCGAGCATCTGACCGTCGAAGAGAACTTGCTTACCGGCGCCTACACGCGTAGCGACGGGCGCGACGCGGTCGCGCGTGATCTGGAAATGGTCTACGGCTATTTCCCGCGCATCAAGGAGCGTCGCAAGGCGCTTGCGGGTTATACCTCGGGCGGCGAGCAACAGATGACCGCGCTCGGGCGCGCCTTGATGGCAAGGCCTTCGGTCATTCTGCTCGACGAACCTTCGATGGGGCTCGCGCCGCAGCTTGTCGAGGAGATTTTCGAGATCGTCAAACTGCTCAACGAAAAGGAAAAGGTCACTTTTCTGCTTGCCGAGCAAAACACCAATATGGCGCTCAAGTATTCGCGCTACGGTTATATTCTGGAAAGCGGGCGCGTGGTCATGGACGGCGACGCCAGCGCCTTGCTCGACAATGAAGACGTCAAAGAGTTCTATCTCGGCGTCAGCGGCGAGCATCGCAAGAGTTTTCGCGATGTGAAGCATTACCGGCGCCGCAAACGCTGGTTGGCGTAGGTGGACTGGTCATTGGTGTGGGGCAGTCGCGTAGTCGCCTCACTCACCACGCAATAACCAGTAAGCAGTGACAAATGAGCTCTGAAAAACCGCTGTGACGGAACAAAGCTACTACGACGAACTCGAAACTCGCGACCCGAACGAACGCGAGCAAGCGTTGTTCGCAGCCTTACCCGCGCAAATCGCGCACGCGCAGAACAACTCTCCGGCGTTCTCACAAATCCTGCAAGGTGTTGACGCCGCGGGTATCAACACCCCGCAGGCGCTTGCCGGATTGCCGGTCACCCGCAAGTCGTCACTGATCGAGTTACAAAAGCAGCAACCACCGTTCGGTGGTTTTGCCGCGATTGCGAAGGACAAGCTCGCGCGCGTGTTTGCATCGCCGGGACCGATTTACGAGCCCGAAGCACACCGGAGCGACTACTGGCGACTCGCGCGAGCCTTGTTCGCCGCCGGCTTTCGCACAGGCGAGTTGATTCACAATTGTTTCGCGTATCACTTCACGCCGGCGGGCTTCATGCTCGAAAGTGGCGCGCTCGCGCTCGGTTGCGCGGTCGTTCCGGCGGGGGTCGGCCAAACCGAGCTACAAGTGCAGGCCATTGCCGACTTGCGTCCCGATGGCTACGTGGGCACGCCGTCCTTTCTCAAGATCATCTTGGACAAGGGTGCGGACGTGGGCGCCGACACTTCGAGCATCAACAAGGCGCTGGTGAGCGGAGAGGCGTTGCCGCCGAGCTTGCGGGGCGAGCTCAGCGGTCTCGGCGTTGACGTGCTGCAGTGCTATGCGACGGCTGACCTTGGCCTTATCGCTTACGAGTCGTCGGCGCAGGAAGGCATGATCATCGACGAGGGCATTATCGCGGAGATCGTGCGCCCAGGCACCGGTGATCCCGTTGCAGAGGGTGACGTTGGCGAAGTCGTCGTGACCAGCTTTAGTACCGATTACCCGTTGATTCGGTTCGCGACTGGCGATCTGTCTGCGATCATGACAGGCGCCAGCCCGTGCGGCCGCACCAATACGCGCATCAAAGGCTGGATGGGTCGTGCTGATCAGACTACGAAGGTGCGCGGCATGTTCGTTCACGCCGGGCAAGTGGCCGCGGTAGCCAAACGCCATGCGGAGATTCACGCTGTAAGACTAGTGATCGATCGTGAGGGCGCCAACGATCTCATGACCCTGCGGTGTGAGACCGAGCAAGCCGACGAGGCGCTCCGCGGCGCGATCGCACACAGCATTCGCGAAGTCTGCAAACTACGCGGCGACGTCGAATTCGCCAACCTCGGCGAGCTGCCAAACGACGGCAAGGTAATCGAGGACCTGCGCTCCTACGAGTAATCGGCCGGGGCTTTGCCCATATTCGCGTCGAGTTAATCAACCGTAAACAATTGTTGCGGCGAGGAGTCCGTCGCGCTATCTACCCGATCGCATCGCTAAGCTGCGCGTTCAACATAACACGGGCCGCAACGGCCCGAAGCGAAACGGACATGGATGTTTTCGTTAGATGTGTGACAACCGAGCGCGGCGTTCTGGTCACCAGACTGCGCGATTCGGGTTTTGCTGGCCATCAGATCTTGCCGTTCCTGGCTGCGGCGTCGGCGAAGATGGACAAGGTGTTGGCCGATTTCAACGCCGTCGACCTGAGCGCTTTCGACTTCGAGGATTTGACTGCGACCGTGCGCTGGAAGATCGATCTGGAAGAGCTGGCGCGCAACCTCAAGATATCGGTTGATACCGCCGACCGTGGCCTGGAAATATTGATGCTGTCTGCGTTGGGCCTCGAGAATGGTGAAACCGCTAACGGCACGCCGTTGAAAGCGCTGCTGCCGAGCGAAAGCGGTTAGACACTATGCGTTGAGCTGCCGTCCTCAATATGGCTCTGTGTTGATCGCAAAACGTGCCGTCCTCACCTGTCGTGGGAACGTCATCGAGGGTGATGACTTTGTGCTATGCTGGCGGGCGCATTCGACTCCAACAAAGTAGTCTCCGTGCCCGCCGCTATTGTTCTCGTCAAGGCTTGCCAGTATCTATGTTTTGTTGCCCTGCTGGGGTTTGCATCGCATGCTGGCGCCGATGCATTGCCGCAATCATCGCTCTCTATCCAAACCGGTAGCGGGGGGGGGGGGGAAAGAGCGGTGGGGGTAG
>JBPCXK010000007.1:0-4260 GCA_051008635.1 Gammaproteobacteria bacterium | reverse complement strand
ACCTGTACATAGAGGCCAAGATGTTGAATATCATAGTTGTTCCCACTTAATGAGGTCCGGCCTGGTGAGAAATGCGGGCTAGCACTGCGCGATCAGCCTACGCTGTCTCATCGAACAGCTCCCGACCGATCAGCATGCGGCGGATCTCACTCGTGCCGGCGCCGATTTCGTAGAGCTTGGCATCGCGCAGCAAGCGCCCGGTCGGATATTCGTTGATATAGCCGCTACCACCCAGCGCCTGGATCGCCTCGAGCGCCATCCAGGTGGCCTTTTCCGCGGCATATAAAATCGCGCCCGCAGCGTCCTTGCGAGTGGTCTCGCCCCGATCACAGGCCTTTGCCACCATGTAGACGTAGGATTTGCATGCGTTCATCGTGGTGTACATGTCAGCGAGCTTGCCTTGCATGAGCTGAAATTCGCCGATGGCCTTGCCGAATTGCTTGCGCTCGTGGACGTAAGGCAGAACCACGTCCATGCACGCCTGCATGATTCCGAGCGGCCCGCCGGAGAGCACGACGCGCTCGTAATCGAGGCCGCTCATCAGCACGGCCACCCCGTCGTTGACGCGGCCCAGCACGTTCTCGGCCGGCACCTCGCAATCTTCGAACACCAGCTCGCAGGTGTTCGAGCCGCGCATCCCGAGCTTGTCGAGCTTTTGCGCAGTGGAGAAACCCGCGAACCCTTTTTCGACAATGAATGCGGTAATGCCTCTGGAGCCGGCGTCCGCATCGGTCCTGGCATAGACGATCAGCGTGTCGGCATCCGGCCCGTTGGTGATCCACATCTTGTTGCCGTTCAGCACGAAACGGTCGCCCTTTTGCTCGGCTCGCAAACGCATGCTGACCACATCCGAGCCCGAGCCGGGTTCGCTCATGGCAAGCGCGCCGACGTGCTCACCGCTGATGAGTCGGGGCAAGTACTCGCGCTTTTGTTCGTCGCCACCGTTGCGCCGGATTTGGTTCACGCACAAATTCGAATGTGCGCCATACGACAAGCCTACGCTGGCCGAGGCGCGGCTGATCTCTTCCATCGCCACAACATGTTCGAGATAGCCCATGTCCGCGCCGCCGTATTCCTCCGGCACGGTAATGCCGAGTAAGCCGAGATCACCCATCTGGCGCCACAAGTCATCAGGGAACGCGTTGTCGCGGTCAATACTGGCCGCACGGGGTGCGATCTGCGCGGCAGCGAAATCATGCACCGATTCGCGCATCATCTGCGCGGTGTCACCGAGGTCGAAATTTAGGCTGGGATGGGTGTTCAGCACCGTCTCTTTTCGCCGAGCGTTGGGTCTGCCAGCATATCTGGTTTATGGCATGTCATGGCTGCACAGGTGGCGTCGGGATCGAAAATAGATGCGGGCGAATTGAACTTTACGCCTCATGCGCAATTCTCGCCGCCATTGCGGCGGCGATCAATATCAGCCCGCCACGCGGCGCCCATTCCGCGCGGGCGGGAACCCCACCAGGTACAGCTTGGGGGAGCTCTGGTTTAAATCAGAGCTCCCCCTTGGGGGGTTAGTTCGCGAATGCCGCAGATCGTGGTTGTGGGAGGCGTGACAAATACTTGACGGCCAGGTGATTGCCCTGGTCGGCGGCCATTTGATACCAGCGACGAGCCTCGCTGAAATCCCTTTTTACGCCATAGCCGTGTACGTGTAAAACGCCGAGGGCCACCTGCGCCCCGTCGTAGCCGGCGTCGGCCGCCTTGCGAACCCAGGCGATGCCTTCCTTGTGGTTGCGCGCGACCCCTTGTCCGGTCAAATACATCAGGCCAAGCCGATTCTGCGCCACGTCCACGCCTTGCTCGGCCGCCATCCTGAACCATTTGGCCGCTTCGGCGTGGCTGTGCTCTATGATGTCCTTATCCGCATAGACGCTGGCAAGCTGTACTTGCGCCGTGGAATCACCCGACTGTGCCTGACTTTGCAGCGCGGCACCTTCGTACAACTCGGCAAGCTTTGTTTGCGCGATCAAGTCGCCGGCCTCGGCCGCGCTCTTCAGTGCAATTACCGGATCCTCGGTGAATTGTGGCCCTACTGATTCTTGCCGAAACGACCGAAGCAGGCCGTAGACCATGATCAGCATCACCGTCGCGAAAGGCATCCCGCCGATAATTGACGCCGTTTGCAACGCCTTGAGCCCACCCCCGAGCAACAGGATGACCGCCGAGAGTCCCAGCACGCTTCCCCAAAAAACCAATTGGCCGATCGGTGGATTGAGGTTGCCGCGGCCGAGAATCGTGGTCAACGCCAGCATCGCCGAGTCAGCACCGGTCACGAAGAAGACCACAATCAGCATTATCGACAACACCAGCATCATGGGCATCCAGGGCCCAAGATCCATCTTTTCAAAGGTGGTGAACAGCGCCAGGGTCACGTCTTCCTGCACCGCCTCGACGATTCCGCCGGCGCCCAGCAACTCGATATGCAACGCGGTGTTGCCCAGCATCGTCATCCACACGATGCACAATGCGGTCGGAATGACCAGCACGCCAAGAATAAACTCTCTGACCGTGCGACCGCGGGAAATACGCGCAATGAACAGCCCGATGAAGGGCGCCCAGGCGATCCACCATCCCCAGTAAAACGTTGTCCACCAGTTTTGCCACTTGCTTGCCGGATCCGGGTCTACCCACACTGTCAACGCCGCAACCTCCGCCAGATAGTCGCCCGTGTTGGTCACGAGCGCGCGGAGCAGCTCCCGTGTCGGTCCGGCCACGAGAAAGATCGTCAGCATCACCACGGTCAGCAGCATATTGGCGACACTCAGATATTTGATGCCCTTGTGCACGCCGGTGACGACCGAGTAGATGGCAAGCGCGGTCAGTATCAGAGCAAGCGCTGCCTGGATAGAAAGTGAACTGATATCGCCGGCGGCAGCGGTTGAGGTGCCAGCCAAAGAGTCGAGCGCGGTATGCAGCTGGCTAACCCCCAGTCCGAGTGTTGTGGCCACGCCAAACACGGTAGCGAAAACCGCGAGCACATCCACTGCATCGCCGATCGGCCCGTAGATCCGCTCGCCAATGATCGGGTACAACGCCGAGCGGATCGTCAACGGCAATCTTTTGCGATAAGCGAAATAGGCCAGCGCCAGTCCGACAATCACGTAGGTCGCCCATCCGCCCAAGCCCCAGTGAAAGATCGTGATGCGCATGGCGACTTGCGCAGCCTCAGGGGTCCGTTTGGCCGCCTCGTCAATAAAAGGATTGTCCTGAAAATGATAGATCGGCTCAGCGACGCCCCAAAACAGCAAACCAATGCCAACGCCGGCGCTGAATATCATGGCCAGCCAGGCGAAGTTGCTGAATTCGGGCCTGTCGCCGTCGTCTCCGAGGCGGATATTGGCGTAGCGCGTGCACAGCAACGCCATGATAAAAAAAGTGACAATGGAGATGGTCCCGATGTAGTACCACCGCAGCGATGACAGCACCCAATCGTTCACCGCGCTCACCGCCGAGCCCGCGCTCTCGGTAAAAGCTACGCCGACGAAAACAAACACCGCGATGATCGCCAGCGAAGGGATAGCTATCCGGGGGCTCGAGCCTTCCAGGAATCCAGGTTTGGACATCTGCATTGGTACTATCTCCAGACGTGATAATATCTTCGGTATGTGTCTCGTATTTGCAAAGTCAGCAATCAGCTAACGATCGCAAGATCGCTCCGTGTATATGATTCCGGGCTCACCGCCACCGCACCTTACGCTCGCATCACGTTAACCGTCATGGACTATACAGTCGTCCTGCAATGTGACAAGAGATCGGGCGTTCTCATACGCGTCACGGCTGTGTTGCGCCAGCACGGACTGCAGGTGGAGTCCCAGCATGCAGCCACGGACCGACGCCATACCTGCTGGAGCATCAGCGCGAGCGGCTCGGCTGTCGCAATGCCGGAAGTGACGCAGGCCCTTGAGCACACGGCGGGTGTGGAGAGGGTTGTGAGCTTCGTCAACGGCCATGGGGGTCATGTGGAAGACGACTCCATACCTGTGGTCGATGAACTCGTCGAGCCCGAACAGGAACTGCTACCTACCCCCGAACAGGAACTGCTACCTACCGATGAGGGCACATTCGATCTGCCCGATCTGGACACTGCCACCGACGACGTCGTCGAACCGCAGGTTCCGGTTGACGAATTCATACCCGATCTAGATATCATCAACGACATTGTCGAGCGTTTCCCCAACATTCAGCTGGCGGTGGACAAACTAAAAGCACGGGCCGGCCCGGAAGAGGCGGAGTCGCGGCTTATCGCTGTCGGCA
>JBPCXK010000006.1:0-3584 GCA_051008635.1 Gammaproteobacteria bacterium | reverse complement strand
GAGTTGGCGTCGCCCAACACCTGAATCAATTGTCCGTCGGGCGCGATGATTTTGATCTGGTGGCTGTATTTGTCCGCGACGTACATGCGTCCGGCGGCGTCGAAATCCATGTAGCGGGGGCCGTTGAAATCATATGGAGAACCTGACAAGACCTTGATTACTTCCAGAGCGTCGTTGAGCTTCACCATGCGGTCGTTCGCGGCATCGGCAACCCACACGCCGCCGCCCGGATCGAGCTCCACATCGTGCGGCGACGAAAAGCCGCCCGCCTCGCCCACCACCTCGCCATCACGATAGACGACAAGATTGCCGGAACCGGCGCCCGTGGCGAATATGCGGCCGTCGGGATGCACCGCCACACCTTCGGGGCTGCGGATGCGGCCGCTCAACGAGTCCACCAGTTGCCCACCTGCACCCTCGACCGAATAAATTGCGATACGGCTATTGCCTGTATCGGCCACCAGCAGACGTCCCTTCGCATCAAACACGACGTCGTGCGGCGCGGATACTTCACCCCGTGCAAAGACTCCCAGCTCCTGCAGCGACTCGGGATCGAGCACGACGATGCGGTTGTTGTTGTTGTCGGCAACGTAGAGGGCCTTGCCGTCCGGCGACAGGACGATGTCGTGCGGATGCGCGAAGCTCTCGGCGCTTGCGGCAACCATGCTGAAGTTGAGCGGTTGGCCATGCGCGCTGGCGAAAAAGCAACTCAGCAGGCAGGCGACCGTGAGATATGGCGCTGCGGCAATTGTCGGCTTCATGGCGTGGTCAGGGCTCGTAAGCGGTTCACGGCTCTCCGGCGCTGTGTCAGCCCGCATCATAGATCTCACGGACCGCGTTCATGAACCAGGTCGGGCGCTCCAGGATCACATAGAGCAGCACGACAGCGGTTATCGGTACGGGGATGATCATATCCACAAGACCCAGCACAATCAGCGCCAGGATGCATTTTACTTTTATGCTCATTAAGCCGCTTTGCTCGTTGCGACAGCTACTATGCCATCACGCGAGCACGGCGACTAGCGGGAGATGTCAGCCCGCATTTTACGCCGGGGCGCTTCGAGGTTTGAATTCAGTGACGTGTTTGCGCCCTGCAGCACATCAAAACCGCGTTGCAGGTCGGCCTTGATGTCCTCGACATCCTCCAGACCCACACTCACCCGTAACAGCGACTCGGTTATGCCCGCCGCGGCGCGCTCCTCGGCGGTGATACGGCTGTGCGTTGTCGATGCCGGGTGCGTAATCGTCGTCTTCGCGTCGCCCAGATTGGCGGTGATCGAAATCATCCGTGTGTGGTCGATGACGGTCCACGCCTCATCGCGACCACTACCGACCTCGAAGGCCAGAACCCCCCCGTGGCCGCGCTGCTGTCGCTCGGCAAGCGCGTGATGCGGGTGAGAATCGAGTCCAGTGTAGTAGACCTGCCCGACCGCCGGATGCTGCGCGAGCCACTCGGCCAGCAATTGCGCATTGGCACAGTGCGCCACCATTCGCAAACGCAGCGTCTCCAGTCCTTTCAGAAAGACCCACGCGTTGAACGGGCTCATGCTGACGCCCGCGGTCCGCAGAACCTTGTAGATATCCTTGCCGAGTTGCCGATCGAGCGCGACCACTGCGCCACCGATGCAGCGCCCCTGCCCATCCAGATACTTGGTGGCGGAGTGAACGACAACGTCTGCGCCGAGCACGAGCGGTTGCTGCAACGCAGGCGTGCACATAACGTTGTCAACCACCAGCAGGCAGTCGTGACCGCGCACCAGTGCAACGAGCGCCTCTATATCGGCGACCTCCCCCAACGGGTTGGAAGGACTTTCCAGATACAAGAAACGCGTTTGCGGCGTGATGGCGCGCGCCCACTGAGCCCCATCTGTGAGGTCGACATAGGTAACAGAAATACCCAGACGTGACAGGATGTTGTTGAACAGTGAAATGGTGGCGCCAAAAACGTTGCGGGAAATCACAACGTGATCGCCGGCCTTCAGCGTGGCGAGGCACAGGCTCAGTATCGCGCCCATGCCGGATGCCGTGGCCACGCAGTAACCGCCTCCCTCAAGCGCGGCGAGACGCTCCTCGAAGGCGCGCACGGTCGGGTTGGTGAAACGCGAGTAGACGTTACCCGGTTCGGTCTCCGCGAAACGCGCGGCCGCCTGCGCCGCGCTATCGAAGACAAAACTGGACGTCAGAAAAACCGGATCGTTGTGCTCGCCCTCCGGTGTGCGTTGTTGACCCGCCCGCACCGCGAGCGTGTCGAAGCCCGCACGTTCGCTCATGCGGCGTTCTCTCTGGTTGATTGAGGACACCACTATAAAGTAAACCGGCGGTACGCGAGAAAGAATCTTTGCTTATACGGTTATGCTGTTTGATTATCAGAGTCGATCCGCTATACTCCCGCCCTCACAGGTACATGACTTTGAACGCGAACCCTCTACTCAACCGTTGCTGTATGTGTATGAACGGTGCACCCGGTGTGGCGCACTTTCTGCCGTGGAGGGCGTAAAGTAGTCTAGATTCCTAAATCGTTTTCCCAAGAAAGCCACCACCGGGGCCCGGTAGGTGGCTTTTTTTATTGCCTGTTTTGAACGCCTGCTCCAAGCGAGGTTAGACCGATGAAATTACAGCAGTTACGCTACTTTGACGCGGTAGCCGAGAACGGACTGAACATTTCGGCTGCGGCGGCGCGCCTTTATACGTCGCAACCGGGCATCAGCAAGCAGCTCAAGCTGCTTGAGGAAGAGCTCGGCGTAGCGCTTTTCCAGCGCTGCGGCCGCAGCTTGACCCGCCTGACCCCGGCCGGTCACAAGGTGCTCGACGGAGCGCAGCGGGTTCTTCAGGAAATCAGCAACATACGGCAAGCAGCCAGTGATTTACGCGAAGAAGGCGAAGGCATGCTGTCTATCGCCACGACGCACACGCAGGCCCGCTACGTCTTACCGTCGGTCATCGAGCGCTTTCGGCAAGCGTACCCGGCGGTGCAACTGGAACTGCATCAGGGTACAGCCGAACAGATCGATACCCTGTTTGCCGCCGGGCAGGTCGATCTGATCATCGCCTCAGGCAACAAGCCGCCAGACGGCGCCGTGACGTTCCCCTGCTACGATTGGCATCCGCTCGTTGTCGTTCCGATGAATCATCCGTTGGCCGCAAACGGCGAGATCGACATCCACCAACTTGCTGCGTACCCCTTGATTACCTATTCGTTCAACACACGCGCCGACTCCTCGCTTCTGAAGCCGTTCCGTGACGCGGGGCTGCAGCCCGACGTCGCTCTCACGGCGCGGGACGCGGATATCATCAAGACCTATGTCAAACGCGGACTCGGCATCGGCATCATCGCCAGCATGGCGTTTGAGCCCGATGTCGACAGCGATCTCGCGCCAATCAACGCCGATCGCCTGTTCCCGAAAATCACGACGTGGATCGGGTTTCGCCGAGGCGCATACCTGCCGGGCTGTGCCAGTGCGTTTGTCGACTATCTCGCGCCGCAGTTGCGCAGCGAGATTGCCGCTGAGCTGTCATACCCACGCGAGGTCCATTAGCCTTCCGTTCTGCGCTAGTGCTCCGTCAAGGTGATATTGGTGGGTTCA
>JBPCXK010000005.1:0-7538 GCA_051008635.1 Gammaproteobacteria bacterium | reverse complement strand
CTTACGGCCCGTTGCCTCAATCGCGGCAACAAACTCCGACTCTTCCCAGGCATTGACGTTGGTGCGATCAATGACGATCGCGTCGGGTGCCAGGTCCTTAAGTTCCTCAATGAACGGTTGCGAGCCGTTGAGTCCTACACCGACGTGCGAAAGGACGATTGGCAGGCCGAAGTGAACGGCTGATTTGACCAAGGCGGTTGTGTTGTTGATGAGCTCATCGTGATCAATGCTCTTAACGCCCATCAGAATGTGAGGCTGGTAATCGATCAGAATCAACGCGGCATTGCTGGGTGAAAGAAAGGGATCTTCATCTGGAGCTCTGTGCGGTGTGCCTTGATACCCATCCGGATATTGGGCGACGCCATTGACCGTCTTAATCATGGTTTCTCCTTCCGCCAGGGCGGTGTGAGTAGTGGCAATAAGAGCAGCAATCGCGACGAGAATTGCGGTGAGGTTCTGTTGAAGGGTCATTTCTGTTTCTCTCGAGGCGATTCCGGGAAGGCACTATCCCCCGTTCCTCAGGAGTTCACTAGACGGGAAAAAGGCAATATAGTGTTCTATGAGAGGAACGATGATGAATGATCTCAATGACATGGCGATCTTCGCCAAAGTGGCGGAATTGCAGGGCATCTCACCGGCCGCGCGTGCGTTACGCATGCCTAAGTCGAAAGTCAGCCGTCGTATGGCGGGGTTGGAGGACAAACTGGGCGTCCGGCTACTGGAACGCAGCACCCGCGCGGTACATCTCACCGAAGTAGGGGAGATCTACTTTCAGCACTGCAAACGGATCGTCGAGGAAGCGGCGAGTGCGCGGGAATCTGTCACACACATGCTAGAAAAGCCACGCGGCCTTCTGAGAATCAATGCGTCCGTTGCGATCGGGCAGCATTTGTTGGCGCCGTTTTTGGGCGAATTTATGGCGTTGTATCCAGAGATCGAGTTGGAAGTGCAACTCGAGAATCGACGCGTGGATTTGATCCGTGAAGGCTATGATCTGGTGGTTCGCCTCGGCAAACTGGAGGACTCGGCGCTAATCAGCAAGCCGCTAGGCGAAGACCATCTAATTCTGGTTGCCTCTGCGAGTTATCTCAGACAGATGGGTACACCGAAGCGATTCAGTGATTTCAAAAACCATCGCTTCCTGGTAATGGGTGACTCACAAAGCTTTGACCACTGGACACTGATCGGGCCTAACGATCACCAGGAGTCCGTCGATGTCGCTCAGTATGCGGCGTTGAATGATTTGACGATGATTCGGCAAGTCGCGATCGACGGGGGTGGCATTGCGCTTTTACCCCGTTACCTGTGTAGCGATGATGTCATCAGCTCAGGCCTACTCTGTCAGGTTATGAATGACTGGCGCTCGCCAACGTTCCGTTTCTACGCGCTTTATCCATCTCGTCGTGGTGTAACACTCAAGCTTAGAGCGTGGCTCGACTTCTTTGGCGGAAAACTCAATCAAGAACGACGCTAACCGACGCTCGATAGCCATACGCTCATCGATGTTGGTCTTCTCAAAGCCGGCAACAACGTAACAATCGATGGGCCATTCGTCGCGTATGTCACTCGCGGATCTGGTCGCATCAACGGCAAAACCGTCAGCGACGGTGACCTCATTCGAGGCGAAAATCTCGAGTTCAATGCAGTGGAGCCCACGCAACTGATCGTGGTGCACACCGATCAATCTAACTCGGCAGGGACGTTGAAGTCAGCGGCGCACGCCCCCATATCAGTAACTGGTGAGGGCTAACGTTACGTAGCGGGGTCGGAACATGGTTACTCGAGTCTTTCTTTTTCTCGCGACCAATTTGTCGGTCATCGTCGTGCTCAGCATCTTTTCCTGGGTGTTCGGCATCGACGAGATGATGGGCGGCAGTACGATGGGGTTGCTGGTCATGGCCGCGGTCATAGGTTTCGCGGGTTCGTTCATTTCGCTCGCGATGTCGAAGTCCATGGCCAAGCGCGGCATGGGCGTACAGGTCATCGATAATCCTTCCAATGAGAGGGAAAGCTGGCTGGTGCGCACGGTCGAGCGACAGGCCCGAGAGGCCGGCATCGGCATGCCGGAGGTCGGCATATTTCCGTCGCCACAACCCAACGCTTTCGCAACCGGCATGAACCGCAACAACTCGTTGGTTGCCGTGAGTGCGGGCTTGTTGGAGGGGATGACCCAGGACGAGGTCGAAGCCGTGCTCGGTCACGAGGTCAGTCATGTCGCCAACGGTGATATGGTCACGATGGGATTGCTGCAGGGCGTGTTGAATACCTTCGTGATTTTTTTCTCGCGCATCATCGGGCGCATCGTCGATCAGGCGGTGTTCAAAAACTCTCGCGGCTACGGCCCGGGTTATTTCATCGTCAGCATGATCGCGCAGGTCGTGCTGGGCGTGCTCGCGTCCATCATCGCGGCATGGTTCTCGCGTAAACGCGAGTTCCGTGCGGACGAGGGAGGCGCCAGACTTTCCAGCCGCGACAAGATGGCCGGCGCGCTGCGTCGTCTACAAAACGCCCACAATCCGGAGGATCTACCGGGTCAGCTCGCCGCTTTCGGCATCTCCGGCGGTGTGGGTGGCGGCTTGCGCAAGTTGATGATGAGCCATCCGCCACTGGAAGAGCGTATCGCGGCGTTGATGGAGATGCAGTGATGGCGTTGCGGATGATCTGTCAGCCAATCGAATTTTGACGCGAACCCTGACAATGGCAACGGCTGCTACCCCATATTCGTAAAGTCGTACTCCAGGTTTTCAGACGGCGCCTGCAAAAAGTTGCCCTGAATGTAGTTGACGCCCATGCCCCATAGCACAGAGAGCACGGTTGCATCTTCGACGAACTGCGCGACGGTCATCTTGTTCATTGAGTGCGCGGTGTTGGTGAGTTTGCGTATCGCTTCCTGATTCTCGGCGCTATCACTCAAACCGCGCATGAGGCTGCCGTCGAATTTCAGGAAGTCAGCGGGCACGTATTTCAGTAACTGGAACGGGTTGAGTCCCGTGCCAAAGTCGTCGAGTCCGAACTGGCAATTCATTTGCTTAAGGCCTTTGAACAAATCCTTTGTTTGTTTCAGGTAGTTCAGCACGACCTCTTCCTTGGCGCCGAAGACCACGCGGCTTGGCGGCACGCGGATATCGCGCAGTCGCTCGCTCAGCCAGGGCAGGTAGCCCGGGTCCTGCACCGAGTTGGCGCTGAGTTTGAAGAAGAAGTGCACGTCCGCGCCGCTGTTGCGCACATGAGCCAGCGCGCGAAAGGCGTTGAGTATGACCCACCGGTCAAGCCCCTTGGCGAGCCCGATGCGCTCGGCGCTGGGCATGAATTCGCTGGCTGGAATTTCCTCGCCCTGTTCGCCAATCATCTGCATGAAGACCGAGTATCGCTCGCCCGTTTCGCCATGCAGACTGACGATCGGCTGGTAAAGCAGGCGAATGCGGTTGTCGATGAGCGCCTCGCGAATGCGGCCGTCCCAGGACTCGTCCAGCTGCTTTTGGGTCATCTCCCCTTCGTGGGGAACGTAGATTGACACCCCGCCGTATTCGTTCTGCGCCACCTCTGTGCAGGCCCGGTCGCAGCGCAGCAGCACTTCTTCGGAATCGGGTGCATTCTCGTCGATTTGTACGGCGCCCATTTCGACCCGCACGCCAATGGACTTGCCTTCCACGTCGCAAGTGTGCTGATCGATTGCCTGATGGATCCTGGCCGCGAAGCTCTCGAGCTCGTTCGTGCCCCACTGCAGTGTCAGAATGGCGAACGATTCGACGGAGAACCGCGCAAGGACTTCCGATTCGGCGCAATGCTGTGCCAGTATCCGCGCGAGGTCGGCAATCACCAGATCCGCGGCCGCCAATCCCACGGTGTCTTTAATAGACTCCATGTTGGCGATGAATAACTGGACAAGGGCGCTGTTTTGCTCGCCTTGCGTTGCGCTCTTGATCGCCGATTCCAGCCTGTCGAGGAAGTACGCCCGGTTGTAGAGGCCGGTCGCAGCGTCGTGCACCTTCAGGTAGTTGATCTCCTCTTCCAGCTCCCTCGTGTCGGCCTCATCGCGAATGACAATTTGTAGACAAGGTTCACCGTCGATGCTGGCGGGTGTGAATTCCATGCCCGCGGCAAACGATTCGCCGTTTTCCCGCTTGAGCTTGATCTGTAGCTTGTCGGCGGGCGTTGACGCCTTACCGTTGACGCGCAGATAGCGCTTGATCGTGTCCTGGCTTTCGGAGTTCACCATGTCCATGATGGGCATACCTTCAACGTCGTCCAGATCGGTGTAACCGAACAACTCGAGATAAGACTGATTGGCGTAAACGTGCATGCCGTCGTGTACATAGCAGATCGCATCGCGTGAGCTGTCGAGCAGGTGGCGGCAGCGCTTTTCAGTTTCGTGCAGCGCCGACTCGACTCGCTTCAGCTCCCGCCAGTGGTTCAGGGTCTCGGCGGCGCGGGTGACTACAAGGCGCAAATGATCGGCATTGCCTTTGATGACCATGTCACTGGCGCCGATCTGCATGCATTCCGCTGCGTCGACACTTTGATCTTCCGCTATCGCGATGACCGGTATGCGTTTGCCGGCCTGGCGCGTGCAACGCATCGTCTGCTCGAGGCTGACCTGCGGGTTGTCGACACTGTGCAACACCATGTCCTGGTGCGTGTTGAGCGCCTTCAGCAAGGTGTCTTCGTTGTCGGCATGTACCGCGCGCACCGCGAAGCCGGCCGATTTGACGGAGCTGATCATGCGCTCGGCGTCGTTGAGGTCGGTTTCGACCATGACCAGGCGAAGCACCTTATCCACGAGCTGGAAGACTCCTCGACATGTCGGTATTCACGCGACTCAGAGTTCCGACCACAGTGAATCGAATCCCGAGTCCTCATCGAGGTTCTTCTGCCGGTTTTTCCTGTCTGCGCCTGTGGACACATAGAGAAACTGACAAAACGATCCTGATTGCTCGCAAATTTCGGTGAACGTGATAACGTGCTCCTCATCGTCCGGCATTTTCACTGCAACCTCGTCGCCATGCGCGAACAGCCCTTTTTGCGTGAGTAGCGTTGGGGGTTGATTGATGGTTTTGATGCCCGGCAGCATCAGGCCTTCGCTCGGCTGCCTGCTGTCGCGCCTGACGGTTTTGTGTACGGCCACCAGCAAAGTGCGCGGAGCGAGTAACTGCACGCCCACATAGAGCTCGCGTTCCTTGTGGCATTGCATCCATCTGATGATGCCAACGCGCCAATAGTATTCGTTGCCCTCCCGCTCTCGCAGGGCCAGGAGCTCTCCGACATGGGCCCTGGAGGTTGCGGTTTCAGACCACAGGAGACAATACCCGCCAGCGCTCGAGTTGACTACCTTCCAGGTCAACCAATGTTCGGATCCTTGCCTGCCGTCATCGAGACCGGGCCGCTGTCCCCGCGACTTGAGGGCAGTATCGCTGACCAGGTTGCCGCGCGCCACCGTGTCCCAGATATAGTCGGCCTGGGTTATTTCCTCTTTTGGGCCAATGACGTAGCCGTCATCAGGCTCGGTGTGCTCCGCCGGCATCAGTTCGAGATTGAGTTCCGCGCGCGGATCGGGAACGTATTCATAGCGGGCCGACTCATTTTTGATCGCGTTGTGAATGTTCAGCAGCCCCAATGCGACGCGGACCTCGCTATCCTGTGCCGCGCGGCTGAAGCGACGTTTGGTCACGGTGGAGAGGCCGGACAGCACACGCCGCGAAAGGTCATCGTTCAAGGTCGACTTGCTGATGATCGACTGTGAGGGGTCAACGTTGGTGCTTTGAATCTGATCCTTGAGCCGCTGCAGCAGCGATGCGATGTCCAGGTAACGGTTTTCGGCCGATTCGGCCAGCCCGTCTGCGGATACATAGGCGGGTGCGCTGTCAGAGGCCAGGTGCGAAAAATAGATACCGTCGTTTGCGTCGGTCAGAGGGACATGGGAAATCGCACAGCTGGAACTCGCCGTCTCGAAGTATGCGTAAAGTTTGGCTGCCTCTCCCTGGCGCAGGCTGCTGGGTCGGGCAAGCGCCAGTAAACAGATCTGCTTGTAGACATCGGCGATGTTGCCCTCTGTGCGTTCCTGATAGAGATCGTCCCTGACGTAGTCCGTCGACAAGCACTGGATCTCGGCGAATTTATAGAGCTGATGCAGGTCGTGCCAGGCGCCCTCGGGATCCGGCGAGTAAACCTGAGCGGCGAGTTGTATTTGTTCGCCGATGTAGCGCATGGCTCGATGGACGGCGCAGGTGATCCCCTTCGGGTCGAGCTTGGCGTCACCATAGGCGGCCTCGTCAACCACTGCCTTGTATCCGATCGCCATCTCGTCGAGGAGCGCAAGAGTCAATTGCAGGATCTTGCGTGTCTTGGGTGGCAGCGGAAGGGTACGGGAAACGAGGTGCTTGTGAAGATTGCTCAGCACGACGACGGCCGTTGGCCGCATCGTTTCCATTATTTCCAGCCGCGTCTTGGCTGCGTAGGCGCCGCGGTTGATCTTGCCGAGGCCGGTATAAAACTGCCGGGTCGTCTCACCCATGTTGACCAGCGGCAGCTCCTTGAGCCAGCGTTTCGTCTGCCGCGCATTGACGGGGAGGAGGTGGTCGCCAGGGCCTGATTGCTGCTTGGGGATGTTTATCTGCATGTCAAATCGCCACCCGGATTCGCGCGGGGTCCTTCAGACAGCTGGCGCGCAGCCGTCATTTCCACTTACATATCTGATCAGCGTCTATTGTAATACCAAATCGACTCGACTGTTTAGGCGACCGACTTCGCCAGTATGCTATTGGCGGCCTGCAGGCGGTTCCCCGCAGTGCGCCAGGCGGTGTCCTGGTCGCTCGCTTCACGCTATCATACCGCGCCGCAACGCGGCCATGGATCAGAGGGTGGAATGGCGAGCTACAGTACTAACGAGTTTCGGGGTGGCCTGAAGATACTGCTGGACGGCGAGCCGTATACTATTGTTGAGAACGAGTTCGTCAAACCCGGTAAAGGGCAGGCCTTCAACCGCGTCAAGGTTCGTAATCTGAAGACGGGGCGGGTCATCGATCGCACTTTCAAGTCGGGGGAATCGGTGGATGCCGCCGATGTCCTCGAGACGGAGATGCAGTATCTCTACAACGACGGCGAGCTGTGGCACTTCATGGTCGCCGACACTTACGAACAGCACGCGGCCGGTAAGGCTGCGGTGGCGCAAGCAGCGCAATGGCTGACCGATCAGGATAGTTGCCTGGTGACGCTCTACAACGGCGATCCCTTACTGGTCAGCCCGCCTAACTTTGTTGAGCTCAAGATCACCGAGACCGATCCCGGCGTGCGTGGCGACACCGCCTCCGGTGGCACCAAGCCTGCGACCCTGGAAACTGGCGCGATCGTAAAAGTGCCCCTGTTCGTGGAACACGGTGAGGTGATCAAGATCGACACCCGCACGGGCGAGTATGTGTCCCGGGTGAAATAGCGCCTTTGGCCCGTCCACGGCCATCGACCACTAACGCCCTGCGATTGCGGGGCGAGGTGCTGGCCCGCATCCGCGCATTCTTCGCCGCCACCGATGCGCTCGAGGTCGA
>JBPCXK010000004.1:0-3022 GCA_051008635.1 Gammaproteobacteria bacterium | reverse complement strand
GGATCATATGGATCGTTGTTGTTGAGATCCGGCACCATCGCGCTCGACCAATTGGAGACGCGCGCCTGGTTCGGCGAATCCCAGTTCGAGAAGAGGCAGTCGCGCAAGCTGGTCTGCCCGTTGATGTTATCCAGGTTCTGCGAACCGCCCCACTTGTTGACGATCAGGTGTTGCTTGTTCCAGTCGTCCTTGCCCTGTTGATTCACCGGTGGGTATCTGACCATGCCGGTCTCGCCATCAATGCGATCACCGCCGTTCATGTGGCTGCGCCAGTTATTTCCCGCCTTCCGGACAAACCAACAGTTCCGCATGGACGCGAAGCCAGCATGCACGTTGTCAAGACAGAACCCGTTAACCGTGTCAAACTGGCAATCTTCACCGAAGAAGTACCGGCCGCGCGTCTTGAAGCCGTGCGCCATTCGTGGATCGAGGAAACAACTCTCACGCGCAACGACGATCTCGGTCTCGTAGAATTCGGTCACGCTCCCAGGCTTCTTGGAGTGAGATGTGTAGACCGGATGGGCGCCGGAATAATGACTGCAGTCGTGGAATACCGAGCCGAAAATGGCGATGTCGCCGCCGCTCGTTCGCATGCCGTTCGAGCAGTCCTGCACATACATATCGTAGAGCGTGATGTTGACGTTGTGCTCACCGCGGATACCGGCCTCCGTGTAACCGCTGCTGCCGTGCGCCCCGCCGTGAACGCCCATGAGACTGAAGCCGTCGAAGATCACATGGCCCGCGTTCGGGTGGCATGAGAAGCCGTTGCGCGGGTACGGGTCGTCCTCGCACCACCAGGTCGTGTCCGTCTCCTTATTCTGCGCGCGGATGATAACCGGGCCTTCATTGATCCGGTTTTCGTTGTAGCCCGTTGGCAGCGGCCAGTTGGAGAGATCCACGATGCCCGGCATGATGCAGACGCCGCCGGGGAATGGCATGCCGGCCGCTTTCCATGAATTGTAGGCGGCGGAGAACTTTGGGAACACACCGGGATCATCCTTGTTCGGATGGTCCGGGTGGACGATCGCATCGTAGCACCCCCACCATGGCGTCGTTCCGTCGGCGCTCGGCATCACCACATCCGGGCCGGTGACTGGATCGGCCCGGTATGCCGTCTCTGCATCCAAAAGCGGCTGTACTTTGATGCGAACGATGGCTTCGTTTGCAGTCTCGGGGATCATGGGCTAAATCGTTTCATGTGAAACCTCTAACGTGGGCCGATAAATGCGCGTTCCAAGTTCCTGACGCGCGCCTTGAGTTCCGAAGCCGTCGCCATCATGTCGGCGTGGCCCATCTCATCTTCATGCCGGTTGACACGTTCAGTCATCCGTGCGGAGGCGGCTTGCTGTTCGTCCCGCAAGTCGTCTTTCAACGTGACGATCATGTTGGTTTGTATGCCTTCGATAGCGAGCCAGATCATCACGAATACGCCGATCCCCCACTTCAACAACTTTCCGTTCATGACGAGAGCGTGTCGTTACGAACTAAACCGTGGTATAGAAAGAAAGCGCACCCCGCCACGCAGGGAGGGGACGTAGGCGGGGTGCGAGCACCAGCATACTGTTACGCGCCGTCGCTATAAGTGAGAACATAGCCCTTGCCCCATACGTTCGTGATCAGCGCTGCAGTGTCCGCCAGTCGATAGCGCAGCTTGGTGAGCGTTACGTGCAACACATTACGGGCGTCTTGCGGTTCCCGGTGGGGCAGCCAGCAATTCATGATCAACGCTTCCTCGTAGGCCGTTTCCGGGTAGCGCTTCACGAGGTAGTCAAGAATGTTCGTCATTAGCGGCGTCAATTTGATTTCGACGCCATCGACCGTTGCCTTGTTGCCATTCTCATCGACGATGATGCGCCGACCTCTATCCGTCCGGCCGCCGTTCGGGTCATGCCCGCAACACGGACAGGCGGTCACAGCTTCAGCCCCGCCGGGTTGTCGTCTGCATCACCAGCCGCAGCGATACAAGACATCGCCTGACCGTCAACGATGTGCGTGTTCAGGATTGTCCAGGAGCCGGCCGGCGATTCAAAGAATTCCAGAATGATGGCGTCACTGGTATAGGAAAAGCGCTGGAAGCTGACCGTCTCGCCGTGCTTTTGCGCTAGCGTCTTGGCGGCCTGAGCCCGCATAGCACAGACAGTTTGCGCGTTGCTGGAAAGAGGGGCGACAAATTGCATTGCCGCCAAAATTGCAATTGAGGATACTAGGCGTAGCATCGTACCAACTCCTGCTAGTTGGTCGGTGTTAGCCTCGGCCGGTTGTGTCCGCAATCGGTCGGGGCGCTAGTTGAATTAGTATAACATGAATTGGGCTGGCAGGACAAATGCGCTATGTCACAGATATGTTACTCGCCAAAAGCGCGAGCGCCAGGGAAAGTCTGCACGGTGCTGTTTGCCCCCTATACGTTAGGCAGCACCACTAGCCCCGGCCCGGTTTCTGGCGGACACGGGCTGGGGCGCCTTTGGAACATGCCGAAAGTGCGGCTCGCTCTGCAGGAATTGAAGAATGGGGGCTCTTAAACGAACGATTGCAGATCTCCGCTATGATTTCTTCCCCGGCTACAGGCTGGACCGAGACCGCGTCGAGACAATGGTTCGGTGCTTCGGGTCATCCATCAAAAGAACCGGCACTATCGATTACTCACAGGATATGGAGCGGTTGTCGCTTGCCTTCAGTGCCATCTTCTGCCTGACCCGCGCCGATCGGCATCATTTCTTCAATGACAGTGAGCAACGAGCGCTCACTCAGTTTGCGCAATGTCTGGGTCTGGAATTGCCGCAACGGCGCCTTAACGGCGTAATCCTGAAATACTCAAAGGGCTACCAACAAGAAGCAGCACGTATCCTCAACGATTTGATCGCACATTGCCGTCGTACAGAACTATATGACACTATACCGTTTCTTAGATATCTGGACAGGCGCTATGTAAAGTTCAGAAGGTCCGCCAAAGACACGGAGGGCAACATTACCGAAGCTGACTGGAGTACGGTCTTCACCAACTTTTTTACTACCCGTGGTTCAG
>JBPCXK010000003.1:0-6078 GCA_051008635.1 Gammaproteobacteria bacterium | reverse complement strand
ATCTTCGGCAACGCGTACCCGGGTTTGCGCGCTCGCGCATCGCCACCAGAGTCGAGCTGACTGGGATTCGCTGACGCGGCAGATTCCCCTTCATGCTCGACAATCGTATCGTGCGGTTTCGACTCGCTTTCTTCCAGGTCCTCCCGGCGATTATCTATGTTGAGGCGCCGTTCGATCGCCTCGAACGCCCTCGTAGGCAAGGGGTTACTGGCATCCTCCTGAATCAGGGCTGCCAGCAGATCTATCTGTGTGGCCTGGTGACCACCAATAATGCGATCGATTTCGTCGAGTAGCTGCCCTAGAGGCCGCTCATCCATCCGAAAAGCGCGCAGGGCATCAAGGAAAACTCGCAGCCCTGGCTGGCTGTCGATCATCGCAACGTTCTGTGCAGTGGGTTTCATGACAGATTGTTCTAGCAGGCCAGCACGACCAGTCTTCGACCAGGGGCAAAACTTCCTGGTCGGTCAAGCGGACACCAATTCTTTTATTAAGCCCTATGAGATTCTTACTGACGCTCTTCATTAAGAATTTGGGAATTTTAGTGTAAAGGATAGCCCGTCGGCGAAGTTAGCCATTCTATCGGAGCTTACACGCGTCTTATCCGATTGCTGCGAGATCTTATTGTAAAAAATAATGACGATAAAGGGGCCGGATTTTACAGCGTTTTCGGGAACGGCTTCGGCCGCGATTCGACACTGGCTACATGACCACGCGGCTGAAGACCGTGGGTACTCACGCGATCAGGACCCAAACTCAAAAGCGTACGCGACCCCGACATCAAAACGTATTTGCGTCTCGCTGAAGTCCGGCGTGCCGCTGCTCTCAAAGTCGTACCTGTAGCCTGCCACACCCAGTGAATACGTGAGAGCATCCACCGGTGTCAGACCTGTCCACAACAATCCCAGCGACAAACCGATAGTGTCCCCGTCAATATCGGAAAAGCTTCCACGCCCCTGACTCTCTCCAAGACCCTGGAGATCAACCGGTACGACTGCTCCGGTTACTGTCGTGACCAGCACATCACTGAATGTCAGATCGACCGTAGCGTCCATAGCCGCGACAGCGATGTTCCCGGACAAAGCACCTAACCCAACATCCCAGGTATAGTTCGCGCCCACGAATGGGCCATCGTAGTCAAACTCCTGGTCGAGCTTGCCCGTGAAAGTGCCGGTCAAGAACGGAATAGGCGCCAGATCGTTGGCCTGGAAACCACTGATTGTGCCGTTGAGGTCTGACTCAAAGTCGGTTTCTGCGCGCTTGTATCCGGCAAAAACGACAAAGTTGTCGGTCACCGAATAGCCCAGTGAGACGGCGAAGTCGGTTCGATCGAAATCGGCGCTTTGCGCGGTGTTTGTGTTCAACACCGTGGCGACCGGCATGGGTCCCGCGCCATCCAGGAAGTTTTGATTTATCAACCGGGAGTCGTCGTTGCCATCGAAGGCCTGCTGTATTTCCAGATCGACGAAAAAACGGTTCGCAAAAAACGTTAGCCCACCGCCCACAAACGGTAGCGTGTCGCTGAAACTTTGGTCGCTCGAAACATTTGGGAAGATACCAGCGGGGTCTCTGGCCGGACTAACAAAAGCCTTCTGCTCGTAGTCATAGTGCTGTAGTCCGGTTTTCAGCCGCGGCGGAAAACCGAACTCTGCAGCGCTGCAAAGGTGTGGTGCGATGAGGATGCTCATCCCTGCGTACAGAATCATTCTTTTCATTGTTTACTCCTTGTTTGATATCGGTGTGCCCCGGTCAAAATGTGCCGAATCGTCTGACACGGCGCCGGGATTCGCCTTCGTCTGACTGCCCCTGCTCACCATCCACGGCTGCGGGTGGCTGCGACGCAGCCGCTGGTTCGCCGGTCTGCTGCGCCAGAAGCTGACGCTGAAGGTCCGCACGGAGCCGCTGTAGTTGCGGGTAGTGCGGCACGACACGTAAACCGTCCTCGGCAAAGGCCAAACTCTCCTGCAGGTTCCCTTCGCGTTGCTTAGCCCTGGCGAGCGACTCGAGTCTGGACGCAATAGCCTGCAAACCTTTGCGGGCTTTGAGATTGTCCGCGTCAATTTTTATGACGCTCCTGAACGTCTCCCAGGCATTGTCGCCTTGCGGCCCGATCAGCCGTTGCGCGGCAAGTTGGCCGGCCCCCGTTTCCAGCAGTGCGGCCAATTGAGCCTGTTGCGTTCGTTGCGCTGCCTGCCGTTCGGCCGCCGCCTGCGCCCTGTCCAGCTTTCGCAACGCCGATTTCAGATCACCGTCAGCGGGATCGATCGCCAGAGCGGCCTCCAGGTGTTTGCGTGCTTGCCGCCAGTTCGTGCTGCCGAACGCGCTTTCCGCCCAGACCTTGTATTGCTCTTTGATTCTACCGACCCCGCGCTGGGCCTGTTCTTGCCCGGGCGCCAACTGCAGCACTTCCTGATAGGTTTCGTAGGCGTTATCGCCGGCTGGCAGTGTCAGTCGATCTGCATCGAGCTGCTGCGTGGCCAACGCCAGAAGCTGGCGCACGCGCTGAGCGTCTGGCTCTGGCTCGTTGACTTGTGGGGGTTGCTGTTCCGCCGCTTGTTGTGCGACCGGCTCCGGCTGCGCCTGCATTGCCTGCAAGCGGTTCTCCGCGTCACGCTCCAGCTGGCTTTGGCGCTGTTTCACATCCGCCAGTTCCGTCTCCACCGATTCGAACAGTTGATTGCGTGTCTCCAGCGTTTGGCGGAGCTGGTGTTCTCGTTCTTCGAGCTCTTCGAGCTTGCCCAACAGCGTCGTGCGTTCTTCCTGGCTCTGCTGCTCTAGCGCCGTGGTTTGACGTTTCTCGTCGCCGACCGATACCTGAAGTTCTCTGACCCTGGTTTCGAGACGTTGTATTTCACTGGCGCTGCGATCATCGTTCGCCAACCTCTCCGCGAGTTCCGTCTGCGTTCGCTGCAGTTCCGTCTCCGCAGCCTTGAGCTCGCTCCGCCGAACCTCCAGCGTCTGCTGCAGTATTTGATCCTGCTGTTGCAGTGCATCGAGACTCACCATTAGCGACTCGCGTTGCTCCTGGTTCTCCCGGTCGATTTCCCGGGTTTCACGCTTGCGTTTTTCAACTTCAGCTTGAAGCTGCGTGACTGTGGCCTCCAGACGCGCCATCTCGTCATTGCGCGCCTCGCTCGCTTGTCGCTGGTCCACCTGCAGCGCCTGTTGTGTCTCCTCGAGCTCCGTCCTTCCCTCGGCAAGTCGCCCCCTCGCCTGTTCCAGTTCCTCGCGCAAGCCCTCGGTCTCGGCGCGCTGGTTGTCGAGCTTGGCCACCAACTGTGCCTGCTCCTGTTGAATCGCCTGCAACTGGCTTTGCGCCTGCTCCCACGCTTCACTGCTCAGCAGAGCCGCTGTGTCGGGCGCCCCGCCTTGGGCCGCATCGGCTTGCCCCGTCGTGCTTTGCTGGGCATTTGTCTCTGTCGGTGCGCCACCAGATTCCGCCGCGACCGCAGGTGTCTCCTCGTTCATGTCGACCGGGGCTGACTCGGCGCTTTGTGCGGGGCTTTCATTGCCCGCCTCCCGCCCGTCGAACGTGCTATACCCGATAATGGCGATTCCTATCGCCACCAACCCTGCCAGGGCAACGATCTTCGGCAGCGCCGAACCCGGTTTACGCGCCGGCGCCGGCGCATGACCGCCTTTGTTCACACCGTCACTGTCTCCCACGTCGATATCACCAGCTTCCGCCAGGACACCCGAGTCCTCTTCATCCTCGACAATCGTATCTTCCGGATCTGTGGCATCCCAGTGATCGTCTGTTTTGAGACGCGCCTCGATCGCCACGAACGCCTCGGTGGGCAAGGGTTCACTGGCGTCGTGCTGAATCAGTGCGGCCAGGAGATCTATGTGGATAGCCTGGCCACTGGCACTGATGTGATCGATCTGGTCGAGCAATTGCGAAAGAGACTGCTCGCCCTGCTTAAAGGCGCGCAGCGCGTCGGCAAAGCGGCCCAACTCCGACGGACTGTCGGTCATCACAGTCTTTTGTGCATTGGGTTTCACGGCTGATTGTGTTGGCGGGCCGCTTGGCTCGTCTTCGACCCCCAGGACACCCCCCCTAGGCGACAGCAACAAGTTTCTCTTTTAAAAGAGTGTGGCGGCTTTTAATGAACGTATCATTAAAAGCCAGAATTTTAGTGTAAAAGATGCTGATCGGCGAAGTTAGCCGTTTCATCGGAGTTTAGCTTCGTCCTATCTGATTCGTCCAAACCTCTGCTGTAATAAAAAATGACAGGCAGGCGGCGTGGCTCTTACAGTTTTTTCATTGTGGTGTCTTAGCATACTTACATTGAGCGACGAGCAAAGACATTACCCGAATGACGATCTAAAATCACGTCCTTGACTACAACGAACCGCGCCCGCCCCCGTGTACGGTTTCCGACGAATAGTGTTGACTGTTTCTGCCAACGTTTCTTATGCTCGAACATGGGGCGGAAGCTTTGCCCGCCGGGTTACGGACGCTCACAGTTGCGTGAGCGGAACTTTACAAAAGGGAGATCAGAGATGGAAATGCGGAAGTGTTGGTCATTTATTTTGTTGTTAGTGCTTGGAAGTTGGTTGGGAATTGCGCAAGCACAAACTTTCCCGCCTCAGTCGATTGCTTCAACGAGCATTGTGCTTCCCGGCCAGTCACCGGGGCCGCAGGATGACACCAGCGTCGATGTGTTCTTTCCAGATGTGAGCGCGCAGTTTCCAATAGCTGTTACGCTTCAGGGAGGGCTGGTCGCTGGTGGCGAGTACTCACAGTTTGGCGCCGAGCTCGCCCGCTTCGGTTTCGTAGTTGCCACCCCGAACCGATTGGCGCTGCTGGGTCCACCACCGCCCGTGCCGTTTCCTGATGAACTGGTTGTGCTGGAGGTATTGGCGCAACTGGCGATCGAGAATGCGGACCCGGGATCGGCGCTCAATGGCCGGGTCGACACTGATCGGATGGGGCTGGTGGGGCATTCGGTGGGCGGGTTCGTCGGTTTGTTGGTCACCGAAGGCAGTTGTGTACCGCCGTTCTGCTTTCCACCCTTTCCCTTCCGGACGCCCGCGTCGCTCAAAGCCGGAGCGTTCTACGGCACGAATACATGTGGTGCGGGTGGCACGCTTATCGATCCGCGCTGCGCCGACGTTAACGCGTTTCCACCCAACCCGTCAGGAATGCTCATTGATATCGATACCAATGGTTTTCCAGTTGCCCTGGTGCAGGGCTCGCGTGATGGCGTTAGCACGCCCGATGAGGGTGATGCGACTTTTGGCGTTCTGGATGGCCCGCGATCGCTTATCTCTATAGAAGGCGCAAACCACTTTGGCATTACTAACAATAACCCTCCCCGGGGGGCCGTCCCTGACTTTAGTCCGCAGACCATCCCGCAGACAGCGTCCATTCAGCAGATTTCTCACGCGGTGGGTGAGTTTCTAAACAACAACATCCTGAATCTGTCTGTCAGCACGTCGAGTGACCGATCGAACATGACGCCCTTGAAAGGCACAGCATTGTCAGGAAACGTGTTTGTGTTTTTGTCGCCGGTGGTGCCGGAACAAGATATCAGCCAGGTCGATTTCATCCTGGATGGATCATTCGTTCGTACTGAATTTGCCGCACCCTACGACCTGCGAGGGGCACGTGGTGGAGTGCCCAGGCCGCTTGACACGCGCACGCTGACTAATGGCGCCCACACCGTTCGGGCTGAAATCCTGTTCACCTCCGGGGAGGTCAGTTCTGAGTCGGCCATTTTCGACACGGCGAATACCAGTGGCGATGACGACGACGATGATGACGACGATGATGATGATGGCGACGATGATGATGGCGACGGCGACGACTGAGCTTCTGATCCGACCTGGACTCCGACTGGAGCGATAAACTCATCAATATGCAATAGGCCCAGGGCGTTCGCACTGGGCCTTTCTTGTTCCTCGTCGCCCCCCGTATCGTTAATGCCGGTTATGGTGCGGCCGCATCATCGGGGTAATTGCTAGTGCTCCGTCAAGGTGATATTGGTGGGTTCAGAGTTCCGCAAATGCGTCACTGCAAGGCGCAGTCCGCAGGGAATGGTTAGACTCTTGCCAAGGACTGCAACGCCGCAGTGGCGC
>JBPCXK010000002.1:0-5323 GCA_051008635.1 Gammaproteobacteria bacterium | reverse complement strand
CCGGGTCAAGGAACGCGGCCCCCGCCGTCTGCGTCATCGTTACCGTTCGGTAACCGCGCAAGACCTGGAAGACCTGGCGCAGGAGGCCGATGCGGACGTGGCCCGGGTGCGGGCGGTGGTGCCGGGGTTTGAGCCCATCAACCTCTGGCTCGATCCCGCCAAGAGGACCCCTGCGGCCGGCGCCCTCGGCGCCCATGCGCAGGTAGCTGCCGGCCGCATGGGCGTGATCGTGGTGCCGGGCAGCACCGCGGCTCGCCCGGCGCCCAGCCTGAGCATGTTGCGGCGTGTGAAAGCGTACCTGCTGGCCCGTTGCCCCGGCACGGCCGAGCTTTGGGTGGCCGGTCCGGAGTGGGTGAAGGTCACTGTCGAGGCGACCGTCGCGCCGGTATCGTTGGCGCAGGCGGACGCGGTCACCGGCAACGTCGTGCGCACGCTGAATCGATTTCTGCACCCGCTTAGCGGCGGTCCCGGGCGCCGGGGCTGGGCCTTTGACCGCACGCCGCTGCGTTCCGACATCTATGCCGTGATCGAAGCCGTCGATGGCGTCGATCATATCCGCGCCCTGAAGCTGACCAACGACGCGCACGCCGGCGATCCCGAGTTGAAGCTGAAGCTTGACCAGCGGTTGAACCAGTCGATGGCAAAAACCCTGGCCGAGACGCCGCCGCCGGCGATGCGACAATGGTTGGAACGTTCGCTGGTGTACTCCGGCCGGCACATCATCCGCGCCACTTTGCAGAGCACGTAGATGCCGATCCCGTTACCCAACCTGGATGATCGAAGTCACGCTGATCTGGTTGCGGAGGCGCAGGCCCTGATACCCGGCCTGTGCCCGGAATGGACCAATCATAATCCCTCCGATCCGGGCATCGTGCTGATCGAGATGCTGGCCTGGTTGACGGAAATGCTGCTCTACCAGGTTAACGAGGTGCCGGATGAGAACATCGAGACCTTTCTGGGGCTGCTGGGCTGGACGAAACCACAGGGCCAGGCAAAAGTGGACCTCGACGCGGCGACCCGCGATACGCTGCTGGGCCTGCGCCGGAAATATCGGGCAGTGACCGCAAAAGACTTCGAGCTGCTGGCGCATGAGCAATGGCCACAATCCGCGGCCGCCCGTAATCTGGGGGCCGATGGCAAGATAAAACGCGTGACGTGTGTGCCGCAACGTAATCTGGCCGCAACCGATGCAGCGCAAAAGAGCCGCGCGGCGCCGGCTCACGTCAGCGTCGTCGTGATTGCGGATACGCCCAATCCGTATGCCCGCTTGCACCGGCCCCTGGCCGATGCGCTGCACGAGTTTTTCAGGGAGCGGTGCCTGCTGACCACACGGCATCACGTCGTGGGCCCGGATTTCGTTGCGGTGCGCGTCTCGGCCACCCTGTTTCTGCGCGAAGACGCGTTGCCTGACACAACCCTGAACAGGGTAATTGAAACCTTGTATGGGTTTTTCGACCCGTTGCACGGGGGCCCTGAGAAGACCGGTTGGCCTTTTGGCCGCGACGTTTACGCATCCGAGGTCTACGCGCTCTTCGACAACATGCCGCTGATCGACTCCGTCGAAAACGTCAGCCTGGACGTTGGCGGCGAACAAGGGCGTGTGCGGAGCGAAGCAGGCGCGGCAGTAAGCGTGACCCTCGATGCCCACGAACTCGTTGCGATCGAAGTCAGTAACGTTATGGTTATCGATGCGAGTGGAAACCCACACACGTCCGACGTCATTGGCGTCGTCGGATATCAGAGATTGGGATGAATGTAAACCCGTTTACGGTTGCCGGTTTACAGTTGCCGGTAAAAACCGCCAACCGTCAACCGCCAACCGTCAACCGATAACCGTCAACCGATAACATGAACGATACGACCAAACTCAGCAGCTACCTCGACTATTTGCCCGCGGTGTTCCGCGCTGACGGCGGCGAGGAATTCATCGGCCGTTTCCTGCTGGCCTTCGAGGCCCTGCTGACCGGCCTGGGGGACAACCAGCCGGCCGGGCTGGAAGAGACGGTCGGAAAAATACATCGCTATTTCGATCCGCAAAAAACGGACGAGGAGTTCCTGCCCTGGTTGGCCAGTTGGGCGGCGCTCAGCTTGCGCGCCGACTGGAATGCCCAGACCAAGCGTCGCTTTATCCAGGAGATCCTGCCCTTGTACCACAAGCGTGGCACCAGGGCAGGGCTGCAGCGCATGCTGGAAATTTTCACCGGCGACTACGACAGGCAAAAGAACAACGTCGCCATATTCGACGAGTTCGAGCAACCGGCTCATTTTTTCCAGGTCAGGGTGCGCCTGGCCGAAGCCGATCCGCTTGTGCTGCAACGCCAGCAACGGATCGCCACAACCATCATCGAGCAGGAGAAACCGGCTCACACCTTTTACGCGTTGCAGATCGCGACGCCCACCATGCGCCTGGTGTCGCCCGAATTGCGGCAGCGGGAGAAACGGGAAACCCGGGTCGAACCGGCGCCACTAATCCTGTTTGGCGAGACCACGCGCACCAATACCACCCCGAGGGGCAACACGATCCTCGGTACGGATCTGGGTTAACGGCGTAACGAAAAAGCTTAGCGGAGTAAGAACATGGCAGCAGACTATAACCAGCCGGCCAACATGGAAAAAAGGGTCCGCTTTTTCGATGGGCAGTATCTGCTCGATCAGGACTTCATCGATGAGCAGAAGTATCACATCGACCGGCAGCACCGCCACCACCGGACGCTGCACATTGCCGGCATTGCCGACGGTTTGGAGGTCAAACCGGCCGCCTCCCCGACGGCCAACGCGATCCGGGTGACCGTCACCGCCGGCACCGCCATAGACCCGAACGGGCGGCAATTGGCACTTGCGCGGGACCAGACGGTTGACCTGGTGCTGTCGAAGTTCAGGAGCAAAACGGCGAGTATCTATATCGTGTACGCGGAAACGGCCGTTGATCCGCAGAAGGCGGGAGGCGTCGCAAGCGATAGCCGCTGGCGGGAGCGGCCGGAGGTTGTCGCGGAGGTCAAAGGCCAGGCGATCACACGCAACTACCCGTTGTTGTTGCTGGGCGAACTGACGCTGGATTCGAAAGGCGCGGTCACCAGCAACGACACCCTGGTGCGTGAATATTCCGGCCTGCGCCTGCCCGGGCCCGGCGCCACGCCACCGACCCTGCGCAGCGATGCCGGGGGCCGGGTGACGCTGGCGGGCGGTCTGGCCGTGACTGGCAACGTCGGCATCGGCACGGCGGGGCCGGGCGCGTTGCTGCACGTGAGAGGCGCCGCCGATCCGACCATCAAGATTCAATCGGACGGCGCGAACGAAATCTCCGGCAGGCTCGCCCTGCACGAGAGCAACGACACCGGAGCGGATATCTACTATGACGGTACCAGCGCGATTGAGGCCCTTCGCTTCGATGTGCTTACCGGCGGCAACCCATCCGCGACCCCGACCGCACTTTGCATCAGCAACAACAAGGCCAATGCAGTCGGTAACGTCGGCATCGGTACTACGGACCCGCAGGAGACCCTGCATGTGAATGGCTCGGTCAGGGGTAATCAATCGGGGGCGCTTCGAATCAGCACCGGCTCTGGCTATGTCGATGTTGGGCCAAAACATGGCGAGTTTGCACATTTTTATACGGATCGGCCAGGGTATTACTTCGACCATGCAATACGGGTCCAATCAGGCGCGATTGGAAGCCACGACGGAAACCTGACGCTTCAGACCTCAGGGACGACGCGCATGACCCTGAATTCGAATGGCCACGTCGGTATCGACACAACGAGCCCGCAAGTCAGACTGGAGGTCGCCGGCGCCGTCGCAACAAAGAAAGTTGGGACAACAGAGTTCTTGCGGCTCAGGCGGCCGGCTCATTCAGGCGTCAAGAATGCTAACAGCGCGGGATTCAGCGTGGGCGCGTTCGAGGAAGGTCAATCCGGGCGCGCGCGGCTGGACATTAAGCTTTCAGGCGCGCCCGGGGCCGGGAATCAGTATGGATCTGTTCCCGACGTAACGGTCATGTCCTTGCTTGCCAGCGGCAACGTCGGCATCGGCAAGACCGACCCGCAGCAAACGCTGGATGTCAACGGTCGCATTCACGTTAACGACGGGGTCATTCAACGGGGTGGAGCCGCCATTACCGATACCAGCGATCTGGGTCTCTACTGCCGGCACTCGGGGCACCATATACGCTTCGTTACCAATGGCGCCCCAACCATGTTTTTTTCGGATGACGGAAGGGGAACAATCCCGAACTTCAGGATCGAGGCTAATGGTAGCGTCGGCATCGGTGGGACGGCGCCAAGCCATCCTCTCCATGTAACGACTGCAAAGGCAAATGACTGGCAGGCCGGTTTTACCAACAACGGCGGCGCCAACGTTTACCTGAGTCATGCCGACGGTTACGGCATGCACATTAACACGGGTCAGGCCAACAGCAGTTCTCGATACGGCTTGGAAATCAGGAATAGAGACGGACGCTACTTTTACGCCAGGGACGACGGCTACGTTAGGCTCGGCCATGGTGCGTATATCAACGAGTTTTCTACTGACGGTAATCTTGGCGGGAACAGTGATAATGCAGTCCCGACAGAAAAAGCAGTGAGAGCTTATGTGGACGCGCGGATAAGAGAAATTAGGGACCTGCTTGAACGTCACACACATCTCGTTAACGTTACGGCATCCTGGATGGTTGATGCGAGGGTCGGTAATCACCGTCACAAGCTTTACGGTTGGACAAATGCGGCGCACGTGCCATGAAGCCGCATAGCCCGGATGGAGCGCAGCAAATCCGGGAACTGCAAAGCTAGCCGTGCAACAACAATGGTGTAACTCATTATGAAAGAACAGCTTGAACAACGTTTGGAGAAACTCAAAGCCGAGTTCGAATCCGGTCAGAAGATGCTGGCCGATGGCGAGGCCAGGCAGGCGGAACTGCAAAAGACTCTGTTGCGCATCAGCGGCGCGATCCAGGTGGTCGAGGAGTTGCTGGCGCAAGAAGCCGAGCCCGAGGGCTTTGAGGGGCCTGCTGCAAATAACCCGGCAGAGGGCACAATGGATGTCGTGAAAGAGGTCGAAATGGCCAACTGATAGCGGATTGCGACCGGCCGCATCTGAACACGCGCTAACGTTTGCGAGGAGAACGATTATGGCTAGCAATTTTAAACCCAAAGCGAAAGAGCGCGGCAACGTCATCCTGGCGCAGGATTGGAACACGGCCATGACTGAAATCGTGCGCCTGGGCGTGGATTCGCTCACGGTATCGGGCGGCACCATTAGTGGTGATGTGATCGCAAATGGCAAGCTCGGCATCGGCACCGGCACGGCGGCGCCGACGGCGAAGCTGGAG
>JBPCXK010000001.1:0-3918 GCA_051008635.1 Gammaproteobacteria bacterium | reverse complement strand
GCGAAGGGGTTCGGCCGAGGGGAACGTCAGTAGGAAGCCCGTTGCCGATACCCAGCGATCGGACCAGGCGTTGAGCAGACTCACTGGCGTACGGGAAGTCGCGAAGAGGACACGCGTCTTCGCCGTTATCACCCAAGGCAGGAGCCGTATGCGGGAATTCCGCACGTACGGATCTGTGCGGGGGGCGCCCCGTGAGGGGCGTTCCTACCGCGACTAGGCGTGTCCAAAAAGTGCGCAGACATTGCCAAGCCACATTGCCAGTGATGGTGTGACGCCCACGACAAGCCCCGCATTCTCCTGGGCAACACCGCACAAAGGGATGCACATTATCGCGGTCAAGAAGTCGCTCAAGAGGCCCGTTGTTTGAAACACCGAGCTTAAATGGTCTACATGTCGACCAGCAGGGTTTCGAGAATCCGAGTGGTAATCCACGACACATCTGCGGTGGTTGCCAGGTACGCCAACGAAGGCACCGCGCAAGGAGTTGTGCACAAAAGAGTGTCACCACGCAACTCACGAAGCTTCGCGCCGCATGGCGTGCGAGGTCGCCCCGGGGAGGTCACTCTCCCCGGGTTGGTGGTCGCCAGCGCCAGTCATGGCGCGTTCTAAGGCGTCCCCTCGACATTCCACAAGCAAAGCTACCTTTGCAAGGCAATCACTTCCTTATGGCGAAAGCAGCGCGTCAGATGATCATTAACCATGCCGCTCGCCTGCATGTGCGCGTAGCAGATCGTAGAGCCGACGAATTTGAAGCCGCGTTTTTTTAGATCCTTCGACAGGGCGTCGGACACTGGCGTCGAGGGCGGCACGTCTTCCATGCGTTTCCATTTGTTGTTGATCGGTTTGCCGTCGACGAAGCCCCAGATGTAGTCGCAGAAGCTGCCGAATTCTTCCTGCACTTTGATGAAGTTACGCGCATTGGTGACTGTGGAGTTGATCTTGAGCCGGTTACGCACGATGGCGGGGTTCTCGAGCAGCTTTGCAATCTTCTTGTCCGTATAGCGCGCCACCTTGCGCACGTCGAAGCCATCGAACGCTTTGCGGTAGCCTGCTCGCTTGTTGAGAATCGTCGACCAGCTCAACCCGGCCTGTGCGCCCTCGAGGATCAGCATCTCGAACAGTTTGTGGTCGTCGCGTACCGGCACGCCCCATTCGGTGTCGTGATATTCGGTATCCAGGCGTGATGCCGTAGCCCAGGCGCAGCGGTGCTTTTCCATATGCACTTAGAGCAACAGGACCGTTGCGAGACCCAGGAATGCGACGAAGCCGACAACGTCGGTGACGGTAGTCAGAATCACGCCGCCGGCGAGCGCCGGGTCGATCTGCATGCGGCGTAGCATCAGCGGTATGCTGACGCCCGCGAGCGACGCACACAGTAAATTGATCACCATGGCCGCTGCGATGATGGCACCGAGTTGCACGTCCTTGAACCACAACGCGGCGATCAATGCCACGACCAGGGCCCAGATCAGACCGTTGAGGGCGCCGACCGCCAGTTCTTTGCTCAGCAAATACCGCGCGTTGCTGCGCCCGACCTGGCCCAGCGCGAGCCCGCGTATGACCAGCGTGAGGGTCTGGCTGCCGGCGATGCCGCCCATGCTTGCAACGATCGGCATCAACACGGCCAGCGCGACGATCTTTTCAATCGCGCCTTGAAACAAACCGATGGCCCATGCCGCGATAAATGCAGTCAGCAAATTGACGCCCAGCCACACAGCGCGCCGCCGCGCCGACGGCGCCACAGGCGCGAAGATGTCTTCTTCCTCGTCGAGCCCTGCCATGCTCATCAAGGAGTGCTCGGCCTGATCGCGAATGACGTCCACCACGTCATCGATGGTGATGCGGCCCAGCAGTTTGCCGTTGCCGTCGACCACGGGCGAGGAGACGAGGTCGAGATCCTCGAAGATTCTCGCGACCTCATCGGCGGACACATCGGCCTGGATACCTTCGATGTCCCGCTCCATGACTTTGGCTACAGTCATGTTTTCGTCTTGTGTGAGGATCGTTGTGAGCGGCAGAA
Source organism: Gammaproteobacteria bacterium (assembly GCA_051008635.1). Classification (GTDB taxonomy): domain Bacteria; phylum Pseudomonadota; class Gammaproteobacteria; order JBPCXK01; family JBPCXK01; genus JBPCXK01. Next base: position 1,898 of record JBPCXK010000001.1, on the reverse strand, counting down.
TCCCGAGGTAGACATCGTAGCGGTTGACGACGACGAGGCTATCAGTGAGCTCCGGTATCTCGCCGCGCATGCGCAGGTAGCGGATCACCACGTCGAGGGTCACGTCGGCGCGCACTGTGATGGTGTCTGTGTTCATCAAGCCGCCGGCCGAGTCCTCGTCATAGGACATGACCGTCTCCAGCCGCCTGCGGTATTGATAATCCATGCCGTCGAGGGCCTGGCGGATCACCGCGTCTGGCAGGTCCTGCAGCAGGTCCGCCAGGTCATCCATGTCGAGACCCTTGATGGCGGCGGAAAACGTGTCGGCATCGAGCTCCTGAATCAGTCTGGCGCGCACCTCGTCGCCAACCTCGACCAGCACTTCGCCGTGATTCTCGCTGTCGACGAGTTGCCAGACGATATTGCGTTGTTGTGGCGGGAGCGATTCCAGCAGATGTGCAATCTCAGCCGGATGCAAACCGTTCAGAATCCGCCTTGCGTGCTGCATGGTGCCGGACTCGAGCGCCTCGGTGAGCGCCTGCAGATTGATTTCCGATTTAAGCTCGCTGGCGGTGTCGGCCATGGAGTTCCCCGGTGGTCGATGCTCGTCGGCCGGGGAGTTTAACAGAGGAAGGGCCGTCTGGAGACTGGAAACTGGTGTCTAGCCCGCATATCTCACCACGATGACGAGCCCTCGCTTGAGCTTTGCATCCACAACGAATTTTCCTCACTCGGAAATACAGCTCGTATTCCGCTCGATCAGAAAATCCGTTGTGGATTCAAATCTCGGCGCGATCATCTCGCCCCGTGGTGAGATATGCGGGCTAGAAACTAGCGTTGGGCTTCGCGTTTGATCAAGGGTCGCGCTGCGCGTGACTCAACTCCAGTCTCCAGACACTAGCTTCTAGTTTCTAGAGGCTATTCGCCTTCGCCGAAACGGTGTTCGACAAGCGCTTCCAGTCCCTGCATCGCCTCGTTTTCGTCTTCGCCATCGGTGTAGAGCGTAATGACGCTGCCTTTGCTGGCAGCCAGCATCATTACGCCCATGATGCTTTTGCCGTTTACTTTGCGGGTGCCGCGCTCCACTTCGATTGCGCTGCTGAATGTCGAGGCCAGGTTGACGAACTTGGCCGCGGCGCGCGCGTGCATGCCGAGCTTGTTCTTGATGAGCAGCTCCTTGCTGAGCATTTTAAGCCGTATGTCTCATGAGGATTACCTGGCAAAGCAGATTTGTGCGGGCGCCTTGTGAGATATGCGGGTCAATAGCTTTGGTCAGGCTCGCAGAGCATCACCCCGTCATGGCCGCCGCTCAGCGCCTTGGTAACAAGCTCGGGCAGATTCAGGTCAGGATAGTTCAGCACCCTGATCAACATGGGCAGGTTGATGCCGGCGACGATTTGCACCTGCTGCTGATCGCGCAGGCGGTTGGCAATGTTGCTGGGCGTCGAGCCGTATATATCGGTAAGCACCAGTACGCCGTCACCCTGGTCGAGAACTTTACATTTACGCCGCGCCCTCTTCAACATATTCTCCGGCGCGCAAGTCTGTGATACCGCCAGCGTGGAGGTCTGCAGCGGGCACACGCCCAGCATGGACTTGGCCGTGCTGAGCAGGTTCGCGCCAATCTCGTTGTGGGTAATGATCAGTAGTCCGACTGACATCGCTCGATGTACGCCTGCGCCGTACGCGGTTAACAGTTCACCTTAGCATCGACCTGCGCGGATACGGCGCGAATTTCGTCACAGTCCGGCCGTGTCGGACCTAGCGCGGCCTGACGCAATGCGGATTGTTGCCACGCTACACGATGCGGCCCGGCATACTTGCCTGCAGGCGACAGCATGATGTGTATGAAGGACTTGCGGTACTAGCCCGCATTTCTCACCACGATGACGAGCCCTCGCTTGATCTTTGATTCCACA